>CAUSCX010000005.1:0-45233 GCA_963530385.1 uncultured Streptococcus sp.
TTACGACCGTACACCCTTACCTCTCACCAATCTCAATGGTCGTACCAACACAATTAGTCGCTTACTTTGCAACCCTGCACCGTGGACTCGATGTGGATAAACCACGTAACCTTGCCAAGTCAGTTACAGTAGAATAAATTAAAAGATTAAATCATAAGCAAAAGTGAACTAAATAGTTTTCTGGAAATCAGAATGCTGTCTTGTTCACTTTTTTGTATACTTAATGAAAATTAATGACCAAACTAGGTCCCTTATGTATAGCATATTGAATCTAGAACAGTACAGTATAACTGCTAAAAATATTTCTAGAAATTAGTGTGACTTTCCTAATCTTTCTGTTCATATCTTATTTCAATCCACTATAAATAACTACAAGCATCGCTTTGAGGCTGTAGATATGAGTGAGATAGCCAATTCTAAAGAACCGAAATAAGATTGTGGCTAAAACTGATCAAGGAAATGGTAAGCTGATGTTACCCAAGTTTCTATTAAAATGAGAATTCTTTTTGAAAGATAAGCTTGTGAAAGACTTGCAAACTATAAAAAAAACTCTTAGAGCTGGATGATAAGGATCCAACTCTAAGAGGAGTGAGTGTCATATTTTACTTGCGATACAAACGATCGTATTGATAATAGGGATCAAAGGTTACGTTGATACCTAGTTTGCGAAGAACATTCTTGTCTTCATCCGTTAAGATAATCGTAGAATGAGCTTCACTACCTTTAAGATTTCCGAGTTCTTTCATGGCACGAGCAGCATCAGGATTTTCCATAGCTGTGATTGCAAGAGCGATGAGAATCTCATTTGAATGAAGACGAGGATTGCGACTACCCAAGTGGTTGATTTTCAATCCTTGGATTGGTTTCACCACTTCTGGTTCAATTAATTTTGTTTCGGCATCGATGTTAGCTGATTTCTTGATAGCATTGATCAAGGCAGCAGCTGTTGGACCAAAGAGTTCTGAATTCTTACCAGTAACGATTTCACCAGAAGGTAATTCAAGAGCTAGAGCAGGTCCGCCTGTTTCTTCTGCTTTTTGACGTGCGACAACAGCAACCTTTCTATCAGCTGGTGTGATACCTAGGTCATTCATGAGCAACTCAATTTTCTTAACGGCAGTTTCTCCAACCTTTTCAGCTTTGAAGTCAAGAACTGTCTGGTAATAGCGACGGATAATTTCCTGTTTTGATGCTTCAATAGCAGCGTCGTTATCAGTAATTGCAAAGCCAACCATGTTGACACCCATGTCTGTTGGTGAAGCGTATGGAGATTCGCCGAGAATACGTTCTAGCATGCGCTTGAGAACTGGAAAAATTTCGATATCACGGTTGTAGTTGACCGTGGTTTCTCCATAAGTTTGGAGATGGAATGGGTCAATCATGTTGACATCATCTAGGTCTGCTGTAGCGGCTTCATAAGCCAAGTTGACCGGATGATGGAGAGGGAGATTCCAAACTGGGAAGGTTTCAAATTTGGCATAACCAGACTTGATACCATTGATTTGGTCGTGGTACATGTTAGACATACAAGTTGCCAACTTACCTGAACCAGGCCCAGGAGCAGTCACGACAATCAAGTTACGACTAGTTTTGATGTAGTCGTTTTTCCCCATACCTTCAGGAGAAATGATGTGATCCATATCTGTCGGATACCCCTTGATAGGGTAGTGGAGATAAGAGTCGATACCATTTTTCTCTAATTGATTACGGAAGGCATCAGCTGCCGGTTGGCCTGCATATTGAGTAATGACGACTGAACCAACAAAGATACCGAGTTCATTGAATTTATCGATCAAACGAAGCACTTCTTGGTCATAAGAAATGCCTAAGTCTCCACGAGCTTTTGAGTGCTCGATATTGCTAGCGTTAATAGCGATAACAACCTCAACTTGCTCTTTCAATTCTTGTAAGAGTTTGATTTTGTTATCTGGTTCATATCCAGGAAGGACACGGGCAGCGTGGAAGTCCTCCAACATCTTGCCTCCAAACTCTAGGTAGAGTTTTCCGTCAAATTGATTGATACGCTCCAAAATATGGTCGCGTTGCAGATTCAAATATTGTTCAGAACTAAAAGCTTGTTTTTTCATTTTTTTACCTCTGACTTCTATTATAATAAAAAATCCTAAGTTAGGGAATAGCAGAATACCTAGAAGGTAAAAAAGAATTTTTAATGCTTCTGTAGAAGTTGAGTTCCAGATACACATATAAAATTTAGAATTTTCTAAAAAATCGTCAGAAAAATGTTTATAATTATTAAAAAATAAGGTATAATGGTAAAAATACTACTTTCAAGGAGATTATTTATGAAATCGAAAAAGTGGCTCGCAGTAGCAGGGATAACGATGAGCGCAGCTCTTCTTTTAGCGGCTTGTGGCAAGACTGAGAAAAAAGCAGATGCTCCAACAACATTTTCGTATGTTTATGCTATTGATCCAACAACATTGGACTATAGCGTTACTAGTAAAAGTTCAACATCAGATGTTATTGCTAACTTGGTCGACGGACTTTTGGAAAATGACAAATATGGGAACTTGATTCCATCGCTTGCTGAAGACTGGTCTGTTTCACAAGACGGTTTGACTTATACTTACAAGCTACGTAAGGGTGTCAAATGGTATACTTCTGAAGGAGAAGAGTATGCTGAAGTCAAGGCCCAAGACTTTGTGACTGGTTTGAAACATGCTGCAGATGGTAAATCAGATGGGCTAACACTTATCCAAGACTCCATCAAAGGATTGGCAGAGTACGTTAGCGGTGAAACGAATGACTTCTCAACAGTCGGTGTCAAAGCAGTTGATGACTATACTGTTGAGTATACCTTGAACAAACCAGAAAGCTTCTGGAATTCTAAGGTAACAACAGCAACCATGCTCCCAGTTAATGAAGAATTCTTAAATTCTCAAGGGAAAGATTACGGTGCAGCAGCGCCTTCAGGTATTCTCTACAATGGTCCTTATATTTTGAAGAACTTCACTTCGAAATCCGTGATCGAGTACGAAAAGAACCCGAATTACTGGGACAAGGACAATGTTAAGATTGACCACGTCAAGCTTACTTTCTACGACGGCTCTGACCAAGAATCATTGATTCGTAGCTTTGCGTCAGGGGCATATACGACAGCTCGCCTCTTCCCAACTAGCTCAAGCTTTGATTCAACTAAGAAAGAATACGGCGATAAGATTGTTTATAGTCCGCAGGAAGCCACTAGCTATTACTTTACTTTCAACGTAAATCGTCAGTCTTACAATAAAACAGCTAAGACAGATGATGCCCAAAAAACATCAACTAAAGAAGCGCTTCTCAATAAAAACTTCCGTCAAGCCATCAACTTCGCTCTGGACCGTCATGCTTACTCTGCACAGATGAATGGCGAAGAAGGAGCGGACAAGATTATCCGTACCAGCCTTGTGCCTTATGACTATGTTCAGGTCGGTGAAAAGACCTTCGGTGAATTGGCTCAAGAACAATTGGTAACATACGGAGACCAGTGGAAGGATGTAGCTTTGACAGATGGTAAAGATACCCTTTACAATCCAACAAAAGCAAAAGCTGCCTTTGAAAAAGCAAAATCAGAATTGCAAGCTAAAGGTGTAACTTTCCCAATCCATTTGGATATTCCAGTTGAGCAGACAGATGTCATTGCTGTACAGCAGACCAACTCCCTCAAACAGTCTGTCGAAGCAGCACTTGGAAGTGAAAATGTTGTCATCGATGTACTGCAAATGACTGACAATGAGAAAATGAGCATTACATCTCAAGCTAAAGTTCCTTCTCAAAAAGACTATGACTTGAATGGAACTGGTTGGGGACCAGACTATCAAGACCCGGCCACTTACCTTAATATCTTAGATGCTAAGAAGGGTTCTGCCCTTAAACACTTGGGTATCACAAAAGGTAAAGATCCAGAAGTTATGGCTCAAGTTGGACTTGATGAGTACAAGAAGCTCTTGGATGATGCAGCATCAGAAACAAGCGATCTTAACAAACGCTATGAAAAATATGCCAAAGCACAAGCTTGGGTTTCAGATAGCTCACTCCTCATCCCTGTGGCATCTTCAGGTGGTTCTCCGACCGTGAGTCGTACAGTGCCATTTACAAAAGCCTACTCACAAGTGGGTATCAAGGGAGATCCGTTTGTATTTAAAGGTTTAGAGTTGCAAAACGATATTGTAACAGCTAAAGAATACGAAGCAGCTCTCAAGAAATGGCAGAAAGAGAAAATCGAAACAAATGCCAAATACCAAAAAGAACTAGCAAATCACGTTAAATAGTTAAAGACGATTAGTAAAGAAATCCTGTTTTGAAGCGGGATTTCTTTATTTTTTGATTTCCAATGAGATGTCAAATAAGTATATAACTTTACTTTTGGGACAAAATTTGTTAGAATATACCAATGTTATAAAACCTAACATATAAGGAGAAGTAAATCATGAGTATGAGAAAACGCTTATTAGGGGTAGGGTTGACACTTGCCGCTGCGGTCTTATTGACGGCATGTGGTAAGTCAGCATCAGATGCTAAAACCTACTCGTCGACCTTTGGTGCAGATCCAACAACCTTCAACTATCTCTTGGATTACTCTGGTGATAACACTGCTATTGTAACCAACTTGGTAGATGGTTTGCTTGAAAATGATAACTATGGGAACCTCATTCCTGCTCTTGCAGAAGATTGGAGTGTTTCTAAGGATGGTTTAACTTATACCTACAAACTTCGCCAAGATGCCAAATGGTTTATAGCTGACGGTGAAGAATACGCTCCTCTTAAAGCACAAGACTTTGTAACTGGTGTTAAGTATGCTGCTGACAACAAGGGCCAAGCTCTGGACTTGATTCAGAACTCTATCAAGGGTTTGAATGATTATGTAATAGGTGCAAATACTGACTTCTCAAATGTTGGGGTCAAAGCCTTAGATGACTATACTGTACAATATACCTTGACACGACCAGAGTCATTCTGGAATTCTAAAACAACCAACAGTATCTTGTTTCCTGTGAATGAAGAATTCCTAGCTTCTAAAGGTAAAGACTTCGGAACCTTGAAACATGATAGCATTCTTTATAGCGGACCATATTTGTTAAAAGATTTCACATCTAAGTCATCTATCGAGTATGTGAAGAATCCACATTATTACGACCAAGAAAAAGTAACGATTGAAAGAGTTAAATTGGCCTATGTTGATGGTTCTGACCAAGATATGACGATTCGTAACTTTGAAAGTGGTGCTTACTCATCTGCAGGTGTTTATCCAAATAGCTCAAACTTCGCTAAGACCAAGGAAAAATATAAGGACAATATCGTTTATAGCTTGCAGGATGCAACATCTTGGTACTATAATTTTAACGTTAACCGCCAAGTATACAATCATACAGCTAAGACTAGCGATGATCAAAAACAAGCGACTCAAGCTGCGATTTTAAATAAAAACTTCCGTCAAGCCATCAACTTTGCAATTGACCGTACAGCTTACTCAGCTCAATCAAACGGTGAAGAAGCAGCTAAGAATACTCTTCGTAACTCGCTTGTACCACCAACTTTCGTACAAGTTGGAGACAGGACTTTTGGTGAAACAGTTGCTTCAAAATTGGTCAACTATGGCACACAATGGTCAAATATGAATCTTGAAGATGCTCAAGACAGTTATTTTAATAAAGAAAAAGCGCGAGCTAAGTTTGCAGAAGCTAAGAAAGAGTTAGAAGCTCAAGGTGTGAGTTTCCCAATTCATTTGGACTTGCCTGTAGACCAGGTTAATAAGACCTTGCTTTCAGGAACAAACTCAATCAAGCAATCAATCGAATCAACACTTGGTTCTGAAAATATAGTGGTTGATGTTATCCAATTGTCTACAGATGATTATACAAATGCAACAGTTCAAGCACCAACTCCAGCAGATCATGATTATGATTTGAACTTGGATGGTTGGTCTGCAGACTACCAAGATCCATCAACTTATCTTAATCCTTTCAACGCTGAGGATGGATTCTATCTCAAGATTTTAGGACTTGATCCAAGCAAGGATACGGATAAGATTACAAGTATCGGATTGGATCAGTATACTCAAAAATTAAAAACAGCAGATGCAGAAAATACAGACGTTGCTAAACGCTATGAAAACTATGCAGATGCACAAGCTTGGTTGATTGATAGTTCTCTTCTAATTCCAGTTGTGTCAAATGGTGGTGGAGCTTCGGTGACACGCGTGACACCATTTACACGTGCTTACTCATTAGTTGGCATCAAAGGAACTGGAAGTAACTACAAGTACATGAGATTGCAGGCAGATGTCGTTACAAGCTCTCAATTTGCTGAAGCGAAGGCTAAATGGGAACAAGAACGTAAAAATTCTGTCGAAAAGAGTCAAAAAGAATTCGAAAGTCACGTGAAATAATTTTAAGAAGAGGAAACGGAGCAGAAATCTGTAGGCAAATGTCGGTGTCGTAGACTAAATGACGAACAAAAAATTATCAGCTGCCGCGACAAAACTTCATTAGCAATTGCCATAAAGGTCGGGATTTTTGCCCCGGCCTTTTTAACATAGAAACCTCTTTTAAGTAAAGTTTTAGCTATTTTATCATTGTGATTTACTATTCTTGTTTTTAAGGTAAATAAAAACGATTACTAAGTGTATGTTGATGGTATCCAGTACCACTTTGTGATATAATAAAAATAAAAAATACTTTGTAGAGGTGTAAGTTGAGTAGACATTCAAAAGAAAGCAAAACGAGCAAGTTTCAACAAAGCATCAATATTATTTTGTTGTTTGTATATGTCGTGCTTGCTTGTTTTTTGCTGTTTTTAATATTCAGATATCATATTTTAGCAATTAGCTATGCCAATGTCCTTATAGCGATCGTTATGATCTTGCTTGCGCTAATAGCCTTGTTTTTGATTCTAAAGAGAAAAGCTAAGATCTTCACCATGATTTTACTCTTAGTTATGGTCATTGTGAACGCAGTTTCTTTGATTGGAGTTCATCAATTTATTAGTCTAGCAAATCAACTCAATGCTACATCTAACTATTCTAGCTACTCTATCAGTGTTGCAGTTTTGGCGGATAGCGAGATTGGAAATGTCTCGGAATTATCCAGTGTGACGGCTCCAACCAAAACAGATGCAGAGAATATCAAAAAACTGCTCGATGATATTAAGACAAGTCAGAGCAAAGACTTAACGGTTGCAGAGAGTGCTTCCTATCTTGCTGCTTATAAGAGTTTGCTGGCTGGAGAGACCAAGGCAATCGTTTTGAACAGTGTCTTTGAAAATATGATCGAACAAGAGTATCCAGACCATGCCAAAAAGATCAAGAAGATTTATACCAAAGAACTAACCAAGAGCGTTGAAGCGCCTAAAGTTTCTCAAAACAAGGCTTTTAATATCTACATCAGTGGGATTGACACATACGGACCGATTAGTTCCGTTTCTCGTTCGGATGTCAATATCATTATGACGGTCAATCAAGAGACCAAGAAAATTCTCCTGACAACAACGCCTAGGGATGCGTATGTGTCCATAGCTGATGGCGGTAATAGCCAAAATGATAAATTGACCCATGCAGGTATTTACGGTGTGGATGCTTCCATTCATACATTAGAAAATCTCTATGGAATTGATCTGAATTACTATGCACGACTCAACTTCACTTCCTTCTTGAAATTAATTGATCTCTTAGGAGGTGTCGATGTTTATAATGATCAAGACTTCACATCGCTTCATGGGAACTATCACTTTCCTGTTGGAAATGTTCATCTAAACTCTGAGCAGGCTCTAGGCTTTGTTCGTGAACGTTACTCCTTAACCAATGGTGATGGGGATCGTGGACGTAATCAACAAAAAGTCATTGCTGCTATTATTCAAAAACTAACTTCAGCAGAAGCTTTGAAGAATTTTGATGGTATTATGCAAAGTCTGCAAGATTCTGTACAAACCAATATGCCTCCTGAAACCATGGTTAGCTTAGTAAATGCCCAACTAGCAAGTGGAGGAAAATATACTGTCATCACTCGAGATCTAAAGGGAACTGGTCGTATGGATCTTCCTTCCTATGCCATGCCTGACAGCAGCCTTTATATGCTAGAGGTCGATCCAAATAGCTTGGAGACACTCAAAACAGAAATCAAAGATATCATGGAAGGAAAATAAGATGATTGATATCCATTCACACATAGTTTTTGATGTAGACGATGGTCCTAAAGATAAGTCAGAGAGTATAGCACTTCTGAAGGAAGCTTATGCCCAAGGAGTTCGTACCATCGTTTCGACCTCCCACCGTCGGAAGGGGATGTTTGAAACATCAGAGGAGGACATTGCAAGAAATTTTAAAGTTGTTAAGGAGTTGGCTAAGGAGATTGGTTCTGACTTCACCATCTTGTACGGAGCAGAGATCTATTACAGTAGTGATGCTTTAAACAAATTAGAGAATCAACAGATTCCTCAACTAAATGGTACCCGTTACGCCTTGATAGAATTCAGCATGAATACCCCTTATCGTGAAATCCATAGCGCATTGACCAATGTTTTGATGTTGGGAATAACTCCTGTTATTGCCCATATAGAACGTTATGATGCTTTGGAAAATAATGAAAAAAGGGTGCGAGACCTTATCAATATGGGATGCTATACCCAGGTCAATAGTTCGAGTATCCTCAAACCAAAACTGTTTGGCGATACCTATAAATTCATGAAAAAGCGTGCTCGCTATTTCTTGGATAGGGACTTGGTTCATATAGTTGCTAGTGATATGCATAATTTGGATAGTCGCCCTCCTTATATGAAAGAAGCCTACGAAATCGTAAGTAAAAAGTATGGCCAAGATAAGGCTCGGGAACTCTTCGTAAAAAATCCCGAAAAAGTCATTAAAGATCAAATAATCTAGGAGTTAAAATGAAAGAACAAGATACTATTGAAATCAACGTTATTCAGTTGTTAAAGGCACTATGGGCAAAGAAGCTACTAATCCTTCTTGTAGCTATTGTAGCAGGAGCTGCTTCCTTTGCATATAGTAGTTTTGTGGTCAAACCTGAGTATAAAAGTACAACGCGAATCTATGTGGTGAATCGAAACCAAAGTGATAAGCCAGGATTGACAAACCAGGACTTACAAGCAGGGGCCTACTTGGTCAAGGACTACCGTGAGATCATTCTTTCTCAAGACGTTCTAGAGAAGGTAGTTACTGATCTTGGCTTGACCATCAATGCAAAAACATTGGCGAAAAAGGTTCAGGTAACAGTTCCTGCAGATACACGTATCGTATCTATTTCAGTTAGTGATTACAAACCTGATGAAGCTAGTCGTATTGCAAATGCACTGCGAGAAGTTGCGTCACAAAAAATTATCGCTGTCACTCGAGTTTCGGATGTAACGACTCTTGAAGAAGCCCGTCCAGCTACTGGACCATCATCACCAAATATCCGTCGTAATACCCTAATGGGAATCGGTGCTGGTGCAGGTTTGCTGATTGTCGTGGTTCTACTAGTTGAACTGCTAGATGATCGTGTTAAACGTCCAGAAGATATTGAAGATGTTATGAAAATTTCACTCCTTGGAGTCATTCCAGATATGGATAAATTAAAGTAAGGGAGAACTTATGGCAAAGTTAGAATTATCACAACAAAAACTAAACTCTGTAAAAAAAGCAGAAGAGTACTACAATGCTTTACGTACAAATATACAGCTGAGTGGAAATAACTTAAAGGTTATTGCAGTCACGTCAGTCGATCCTAGTGAAGGTAAATCGACAACTTCTACCAATATTGCATGGGCTTTTGCGCGTGCAGGCTACAAGACGCTATTGATTGATGCCGATATTCGAAACTCAGTCATGTCTGGTGTGTTCCAGTCAAGAGAAAAAATCACTGGTCTGACAGATTATCTGGCTGGCACCCAGGATTTATCGCATGGCCTTTGTGAGACAAATGTTGAAAATTTATTTGTGGTCCAATCCGGAGCAGTTTCACCGAATCCAACGGCTCTTTTGCAAAGTGCCAATTTTGAAAGAATGATTGAAACTTTACGTAAATATTTTGACTATATTATCGTTGATACGGCACCGATAGGAGTCGTAATCGATGCAGCCATTATTGCACAAAAATGTGATGCATCCATTTTAGTCACGGAAGCTGGTGTGGCAAAACGGAGAGAAGTGCAAAAAGCTAAAAGTCAGTTAGAACACACTGGAACATCATTTTTAGGTGTTGTTTTGAATAAATTTGATATTCAACGTGAAAGATATGGTTCTTACGGTGGCTATGGTAATTACGGAAAAAAATAAAATGAAGTTAGGGAGTCCAGTATGGAAGGAAGGGGTTTCTACAATGTAACTCTGGCATTCTTACAGAGTATACTTGTTAGTTTTTTAGCTTATATACTGATTGCAATTTCAGAAACTGATATTGTTTTAGATACAGTATTTGTCCTTTTTTTTCTTCACTTTGCAGCCTTCTACATAAGTGACTATGGTAAGGATTTTTTCAAACGAGGTCAGTATGTTGAGTTGGTAGAAACGGTCAAATACATCCTCTTTTATGCCTTGTTGATTAGCTTTTCAAGTTTCTTCTTAAAAGAGAAATTTATCATTTCTAGAAGGGGAATGATTTATCTACTTTCCTTGTATGGTGTTTTGAATTATCTACTTAGTTTCTTTGTGAAGCGTTATTGGAAAACCTTCAATCATAATTTGAAGGGTAGTCGTAATATTTTGTTGATCACAGCAACATCACGTACTGAAAAAGTATTGGACCGATTATTAACTGCTAACGATGTCCAAGGAAGATTGGTCGCTGTATCTGTCTTGGATAAGCCAGAATTCACCCATGACAAGGTCCTTGTTGTACCAAGGGAAAAATTACTAACCTATACAACGCACGAAGTAGTGGATGAAGTTTTTGTCAATCTTCCAAGTGAGGACTATGATATTGGAGCTATTATTTCTCAGTTTGAAACCATGGGAATTGCTGTCACAGTCAATCTTAATGCTTTCGATAAAAACTTAGGTCGAAATAAACAGATTCACGAAATGGCAGGTTTGAACGTAGTGACATTTTCTACAAATTTTTACAAGCCTAGTCATGTGATTGCCAAACGCATCCTTGATATTTGTGGAGCTATTGTTGGGTTGATCCTTTGTGGCATTGCTAGTCTATTTTTAGTTCCATTGATTCGTAAAGATGGCGGACCTGCAATTTTTTCACAAACTCGTGTCGGAAAAAATGGTCGTCACTTTACCTTTTATAAATTCCGCTCGATGCGAGTCGATGCTGAAGCAATCAAGGAACAGTTGATGGATCAAAATACCATGCAAGGTGGTATGTTTAAGATCGATAACGATCCTCGAGTGACTAAGATCGGACAATTTATCCGAAAAACTAGCTTGGATGAATTGCCACAATTTTGGAATGTTCTGATCGGAGATATGAGTTTAGTTGGCACACGTCCACCAACTGTAGATGAGTACGAAAAGTACACACCTGAGCAAAAACGTCGTCTCAGCTTCAAACCTGGTATTACAGGTTTGTGGCAAATTAGTGGTCGAAGTGAAATTACAAACTTCGATGAGGTTGTTAAGTTGGATGTGGCTTATATCGATGATTGGACCATCTGGAAAGATTTTGAAATATTGCTAAAAACTGTAAAAGTTGTGTTGATGAGAGATGGAGCGAAGTAAGGAATGAAAGTATGTCTAGTTGGATCTAGTGGAGGTCATTTAGCTCATTTATATTTGTTGAAACCTTTTTGGAAAGATAAAGAAAGATTTTGGGTTACTTTTGATAAGGAGGACGCTAGGAGTTTACTCTCTGAGGAAGTTTTATATCCCTGTTATTATCCAACCAACCGTAATATCAAAAATTTAGTGAGAAATACTTTTCTTGCCTATAAGATATTAAAGAAAGAGAGACCAGACGTAATTATTTCCTCTGGTGCTGCTGTCGCTGTTCCTTTCTTTTACATTGGAAAGCTTTTTGGATCAAAGACAGTTTATATAGAGGTGTTTGATAGAATCGATGCTCCGACAGTGACTGGGAAACTTGTTTATCCAGTCACTGACAGGTTCATTGTCCAATGGGAGGAAATGAAAAAAGTATACCCAAAAGCAATTAACCTAGGAGGAATATTCTAATGATTTTTGTGACTGTAGGTACACACGAACAACAATTTGATCGCTTGATCAAAGAAGTTGATCGTCTAAAAAAAGAAAATCTTATTCAAGATGAGGTCTTTATTCAGACAGGATATTCCAATTATATTCCGAAATACTGTGAGTGGGAAAAGATAATTTCTTATGAAAAAATGAATCAAATGATTGAGGAATCGGATATTATTATTACTCATGGGGGACCAGCAACGTTTATGGGGGTTATTGCTAAAGGTAAAGTTCCTATAGTTGTTCCAAGACAAAAAAAATTTGGAGAGCATGTGAATGACCATCAGATGGAATTTGTTGAGAAAGTATTAAATATCTATAATTTAACAGTCATTACAAATATAAGCAATCTTATGTCAGGTATTTCTAAAATAAATGAACAACAAGGTAAATCTTTGAAAACTAATAATAACCTATTTATGGAGAACTTTATAGATATGATTGACGATTTAATGGGGACAAGTAATGTTAAGGACGAATAAGTTTATAAATATTTGTATCAAGTTGCTATTCATATATTCGTTATGTAGTGAGTTAGTATATTCCTATTTTTCTTCATCGCTATTGCTTACGATACCAGATGTATTGCTACTAGTATCGGCTTTATTTGTTGTATTTGATTCCTATTCTTTGGGCAAGATTAAAATAAAAAATCCTCATGTCAGCATAGTCTTTTTTATTTTCTTAATACTATTTTTATTAATTAGTTTTAGTTGGGGAAATCTCAATGTATATGAATTCGTTGCAAGAATCAGATATATACTAGGAGCATTTCTAGTTTATTACATGACGAACAGTTATTTAGATGACAGAACTTTTTCATCTTTAATTGATACTGCTTACGTTTTACAGATATTTAATTTATTGTTAGTTTTATACCAGCATTTAGGATTACATTTACATCCAGATTTTACCAATGGTATTTTTGGTTTTACTAATTATGCAAACGGAATTCAAGGATTCTATTGTTTAGCTCTATGTGTTTTGTCTATTGTGTATTATTTATATGGCAAATGGGACGCTATGAAGTCGCTATTTTTGATTGCTATTTCCTGTATAATATGTGCATTGGCAGAAATAAAGATTTTTTTCGTTATTCTCATATTCTCTATTTTCCTAATTTTCATATTTCAAAAGTCAAAAAAAGTTAAAAAGTTACGTATAATTAGTGCAACTGCAGGAATATCTCTTCTTTTTTTGGTTGCCTACAAAATTATTGAAATGGTTTTACCTGATAATTTGTATACCTTTTTTAATGTTACAAAGGCATTATCCTATGAAAACAGAACGGAATTTGCAGGACGAACCAATACTATTTCCTTCTTATGGGATAACTTGTTCTATCATGATTATGTTAGTGCCATATTTGGAAAAGGTTTGGGGTCATACTCTGTTAATTATATCTATGAACTGGGTAAAATGCTTGCAGATGGTGGTTTTATTTCTGTAGTCCTTCTTTATTTATTCTTGTTATCATTATTTATAAGAGGAACTTTTACTAGAGATAAAGAGATGCAATGTGAAAGATTAATTGTATCCATAATAGCTTTTGTAGTGATGGTGAGCATTGTTGTGTGGAATAGTACGTTTACGAGGTCTACCTATATTGTGTTTTTCTTTCTTGGGTTAGGTAATGTTGCTTATAAGTCTACTAAATTAATCAGAGGAGATTTAGATGAAAATTGAAATATCAGTGGTGATACCAGTATACAATGCCGAAAAAACTATTAAAAATTGTGTTGATAGTGCCCTAAAGCAAAATTTAGAATCTCTTGAAGTGATTTTAGTGAATGATGGGTCTAACGATTCTACAGCAGAAATTTTGAACCAGTACGATAGTAATTCAAAGGTTAAGATTTTTCATCAGCTTAATAAAGGGGTATCTGCTGCTAGAAATAAGGGGTTATCTCATGCTAGTGGAGAGTATGTTTTTTTTCTAGATTCAGATGATGTTTTAGATGAAGGTATGCTTAATAAAATGTGTCAATTTGCAAAAAATAATAAAATTGATCTCTTATCTTGTTGGCATAAAGAACCTGCTACAACTCAATACGGTGGAAACGAGAACAAGTCAACTTCATTTATTGCACGTACAAGAGAAGAAATAGGTGCTCATTTTGTTGATATCTTTCCGAGAAGTGTTTGTGCTAAACTGTTTCTTCGTAAAGTAATTGAAGAAAATAATATTACTTTTTCGACTGAGATGTCACTCGGTGAAGATATGTCATTTGTGTATCAATACTTAATGGTTTCTAAAAGTATTGGAGTTGTTGATGGGGTGTATTATAATATTCAAAATGTAAATCCGCAGTCGTTATCTAAGCGCTATGTGCAGAACATTGAAAATTCCCTGATAATTCAGAACCAGATATGGAATCAACTGTTGGAAGTTTATCCTAAAATTGAGGAGAACTACTATAAGCAACATATGGATTTTAGATTTTACCTTGCTAGCTTGTATGTAAATAATTTATTTAAATTTGATTCTCCGTATTCACCAAAAGAAAAACTAGACCAAATTACTCAACAATTAAAAAGGTATAGATTATTTTTAGATGAAAAAGTAAGCAAAGAAAAGATGCCTAAAAATATAAATGAGATGATTGTTTTTTATTTGCTAAAATTAAAAATTCCAGTGTTGATCTATTCTTTTTACTTATTTAAAGAGTGGTGGAAGAGAAGAAAATTTAAAAATGAAGGATAAATAAGTTATGGAAGATTTGGTAAGCATTGTTGTTCCAGTCTATAACGTGGAAAATTATTTAAAAAAATCAATTGAAAGTATTTTAAATCAGACTTATAAAAATATCGAGATTTTATTGGTTGATGACGGAAGTACAGATAGTAGTGGGCAAATTTGTGATTCATTTAGTAAAGTTGATCCTAGAATAAGAGTATTTCATAAAGCAAATGGAGGTTTATCAGATGCTCGGAATTTTGGGATTAAGCAAATGGAAGGGCGATATGTAGCATTTATTGATAGCGATGATTACATATCTAAGGACTATGTCTGGAAGTTATATTCTTCTATAAAGAATAATGATTCCGAGGTATCGATTTGTTCTTTTTCGTTAGTTGATGAAAAAGGGGAAAAAATAAAAGATGAGCTATTGGATTCTGGAGAAGAATGCTTGTCCGGTAAACAAATATTAGAAAAAGTATTAACAGCAGATGGCTATCGCTATGTGGTTGCGTGGAATAAGCTTTATCGTTCAACTTTATTTGAAAAGTTTCAATTTAAAATAGGCAAGTTATATGAAGATGAATTTCTAAATTATCCTCTTTTTTGGGAATGCCAAAAGGTATCAATTGTTGAGGAACCATTATATTTATATGTTCAACGAGAAGGAAGTATAGTCCAAAGTAATATGACTTTAGAGAAAATAAAAATGAAGGATGAGATGCATACTTCACGTATTGAGTTTTATTCAGATAAGGGGCATTCCTTTTTGCACGAAAAAGCGTGTCAACAGTATTGTAATTGGATCGTTACAACGACTACCAATCACAGAAATGTTTTGAATCCTACTTTTGCAAAGTATTTACAGAGACAGTTTAGAAAGTTTGCTAAGTATACACAAAACAATGATGCGAGACTAATTGTGCAGAATATTTTAGGATTTATAGATATTCGTTTAGCAGCTTATGTGAAATCAAAAGTAATGTAGAGTATAGGAAACATAATGATAGAAAAAATTTTAGATTCTATAAAAAATCATTCTTTTTATAGTAAATTGAAGAATAAAATTCATAGAATCATTCCACTATATATTATAAATAATCAAAATATAGCTTTTCAACAAGACACAGATACAGCATACAGAAAGCTAAAGCAACAGTTTAGCTATATTTCGTTGACTGAAAATGAGCTTAAATCTCAAATGGAATTTTCAAATAAAGTTTGGATTTGTTGGTTTCAGGGAGAAGAGTATGCTCCAGAGTTAATTAAAACATGTATTCAATCAATGAGGACTCAACTTCAAGGAAGAGAAATCATTGTATTGACAGAAGAAAATATAAGTGATTATACGGAGATTCCAGACTATATTATTGAGAAATACAAAAAAGGATGGATTTCTCGTGCGCATTACTCTGATATCCTTCGGATAGAGCTCCTATGCCGCCATGGTGGATTATGGGTGGATGCAACTGTGTTGAATACTGGAGGAGATTTTACAAATCTTGAATTACCCCTTTTTGTATATAAATCGTTAGATTTATCACGGAAGGATTCCCAAGCCATTGTTGCGTCAAGTTGGTTAATTTCAGCTTATAGTGATCATCCTATATTACTGTATACGAGAAAACTTCTCTGGGAATATTGGAAGAGAAATAATAGTTTATGTAATTATTTTTTATTTCACATATTCTTTACAATTGCTACGGAACATTATCCAGCAGAATGGGCAGCTGTCCCTACCTTTAATAATCATTCTCCTCACACACTTCACTTTGAGTTAAATAATCAATTTTCGGAAAAACGATGGGAACAAATAAAAAATATATCAGTGTTTCATAAATTAAACCATCACCTTGATTATTCTAGTGGTGTGGATACCTTTTATAAGTTTATAATATCTTCGAAAGTTGAGACAAATGAGTAATAAGATTAGTAAAAATTTAGCTTATAATATGGGATATCAGTTGATTGGTATTGCTGTTCCTTTAATAACTTCTCCCTATTTATCACGAGTATTAGGTGCTGAAAATCTAGGTATTCATTCTTTTACGATGTCAGTTGCACTTTACTTTATGATGTTCATGCTTCTGGGAATTGCAAATTACGGAAATAGAACAATTGCGACTGTTAAACGAGAAGGAGAAGATACTCTATCAAAAACATTTTGGAGTATCTATTCTATCCAGTTAATAATGTCTATTCTGGTCACTATAGCTTATATTGCTTATCTATATTTTGGGGCAGTACATTACAAGGTTATTGCAATATTACAACTCTTTTTATTGTTGTCAAATGCTGTTGATATTACTTGGTTTTTCTATGGATTAGAAAATTTTAAACAAATCGTTTTTAGGAACACATTAGTTAAACTTTTAGGATTATTTTTAATTTTTTTATGTGTACGTCAAAGTACAGATTTATGGAAGTATACATTTATAAATGGGTCAGTGACTTTAGTTGGTCAACTTTTACTATGGGGAAAATTAAAAGGAATATTGTCTTGGAAAAAGATTCAATTGAAGGAATTATTACCTCATATTAAACCAATTTTAATTCTTTTTATTCCTGTACTAGCCATTAGTATTTTTACTAATATGGATAAATATATGCTTGGTTTAATGGTTGATGTAAGGCAGGTTGGATTTTATGACAATGCAGGTAGAATTATTGAAATTCCTAAAGCTTTGATTGCGGCCTTAGGGGCTGTGATGTTGCCGAGAACTTCCTATTTACTAGCAGAAGGACAAGAAGAAAAGAGTAAATACTACATAGAAGTAACAATTTTATACGTGATGATTATTTCTAGTGTATTGATGTTTGGACTAATATCGGTTTCTGATATTTTTTCTATTATATTTTGGGGAGAAGAATTTCTTGAATCAGGTAGATTAATTGCGGCTATGTCTCCAGCTGTTGTTTTTTCTGTTTTAGGAAATATTATTAGAACTCAGTATTTGATTCCTAGAGCTAAGGATAAAGATTATGTGGCATCTCTAATTGCAGGAGCCGTTGTAAATCTAGTGCTAAACTGTTTTTTTATAAAACCTTTTGGAGCAATGGGAGCTACAGTAAGTACAGTGTTGGCAGAATTTGTATTGTCTGGAATGCAATTTTGGTCAGTGAGAAGAGATTTAGATTTAAAAAGATATTTGAAAAACGGTTTGATATTCTACCTATTCGGTCTAGTTATGTACCTGGTTATTATGGTAGTCAAAACTCATTTACCATACAATATAATGAGTCTTATTTTCCTAATTGTTTTGGGTGGAATAGTATATGTTGTTTTTTGTTGCTGCTATATTTTAATGTCAAGAAACTTACATTTTAAGTTATTGAGGGAAAAAATCAAACGAAAGATTGGATATGAAAAGATATTATAAATTATTTTTAAAAAGATTAATGTTTTACCCATTTAGTTGGTTACCTCTAAATAAAAGAAAGCTGGTATTTGACAACTTTGGTGGTCGAGGATATGGGGACAATCCAAAGTATATTGCTGATGAACTATTAAAGCAGGATAAGAATCTTGATATAGTTTGGTTAACAAAGGATATGAGTACTTCTGTACCTGATGGGATTAGAAAGGTACGATATGGAAGTTGGAGAGCTTTTTTGGAGTGTAGTACAGCTAAAGTTTGGGTTGATAATATCAGAAATTCTGATCGTCCTTGGAAAAGAAAAAAGCAAATCTACTTACAGACTTGGCATGGTTCTTATGGAGTGAAACTAGTTGAGCAGGACGTAGAATCAACACTTTCAAAATCCTATCTCATAATGGCAAAATACGATGGTAAGATATCTGATGGAATCATTTCTAGTTGCCAATTGCAAACAGAACAGTTTAAAAAATCATTTTGGCTAAATGATAATGTTGATGTTTTGGAATATGGTTTACCAAGAAATGATGATTTCTTTCATAGTGAGAAAATAACCCACTTAAACCAAATCGTTAGAGATAGATATAGTATCTCTTTAGATGAACTAGTTGTTTTATATATGCCTACTTTTAGGGATGATGGATCAACAAAAGCGTATAATCTTGATTATGATAAGGTAATCAATTCGTTTCAAAACTTCTATAATAAAAAAGTTAGAGTGTTGATTCGTTTTCATCCAAATGTTGATAATACATTTTTTAAAAATGATGATGAAAGATTGATTAATGTGACAGACTATCCGGATCCTCAGGATTTGATGTTTGCAGCTGATATTATGATTTCAGACTATTCATCAGCACCGACCGATTTCATGCTGTTAAATAGAGTCATATTTTTGTATATGCCAGATTATGAAGAGTATACAAAATTAAGACCTCTAAATCAGGATTTTAATAATCTTCCATTTATTAAATGTTATACAAATCTTGAATTAGTTGAACAAATTTCTAGATTTTCAAAAATTGATTATTATAAATGTGTCAATGACTATAAGTTAAAGAATAGACAATTTGATGACGGAAATGCTGCAATGAAGAGTGCAGAGTGGATAGTAAATCAATTATAAAGAAATTAAAAATGAGAAATATGGTATGCTAAAGTACGATTACTAAAATTTTTGATTTGCTCCATTATTGGGATATTAATTTATTAAAAAAGTAAAGCAGTTGGGTGACTATTCAATTGTTGTTTCAAGTGATGAGTTCAATTTAGAAGAAAAGAATAAAGTATGCTACTTTAATTATGAACATAGAGAAATAAGTTGAAACGATACGATATGTAGATCTAGTTATATCTGAAACTAGTTGGTAACAAAAAATCAAATGTAAAAGAGTATCATAGTGTACATGTTTGAGTTTTATTGGGTGGTGAAAAAAGATAATCTGAAAATTACGGCAAAAACTTCGTCTTCACGATGCAAAATCTTGCTAAAACTCATAAAACCTTGACAGTTGTAAATGATCAACATGGTCGACCAACCTGGACGCGTACCTTGGCCGAGTTCATGACTTTCCTAGCTGAAAATCGCAAGGAATTTGGTTATTATCATTTGTCAAATGATGCGACGGAAGACACAACTTGGTATGACTTTGCAGTTGAAATTTTGAAGGATACAGATGTCGAAGTCAAGCCAGTGGACTCAAGCCAATTTCCTGCCAAAGCTAAACGTCCACTAAACTCAACAATGAGCCTTGCAAAAGCCAAAGCTACTGGGTTTGTCATCCCAACTTGGCGAGATGCCTTGAAAGAATTTTACAAACAAGACCTTAAAAAATAGCCTTACTGGAGGCCAAAATGTATACAGAAAGAGAGAGCAGAGAGATTCTCTTTCTTTTTTTGTTTACTCATATATGCAATCGTCGAATAATTATAAAAATTCAAGAAAAAGCTTGTTTAAATGTTAGAAAATTCGAGCACGAATGTTTTTTTTGTGTTATAATATTTTGTGAGTAGTTATGCCTTGGTGTAGCTATTAAAAATAGAAGTGTGAAACTGGGAAGATAGAGAGGACGCAGTGTAATGACTAGAAATGGTTTTTTTACAGGCTTAGATATCGGGACTAGCTCTATTAAAGTGTTGGTTGCAGAGCTTGTAAATGGTGAAGTAAATGTAATTGGCGTAAGCAATGCCAAAAGTAAAGGTGTCAAAGATGGGATTATCGTTGACATCGAAGCAGCAGCGACTGCTATTAAGTCTGCAATTTCTCAAGCAGAAGAAAAAGCAGGAATTTCAATCAAGTCTGTAAACGTTGGTTTGCCAGCTAATTTGCTACAAGTGGAGCCAACTCAAGGCATGATTCCAGTGACATCAGATACAAAAGAAATTACGGATCAAGATGTCGAAAATGTGGTCAAATCAGCCTTGACTAAAAGTATGACTCCAGACCGTGAAGTTATCACCTTTATTCCAGAGGAATTTGTCGTTGATGGATTCCAAGGAATTCGTGATCCTCGCGGGATGATGGGTGTGCGTTTGGAAATGCGCGGTCTCTTGTACACTGGCCCACGTACGATTCTCCACAATCTTCGTAAAACTGTTGAGCGTGTAGGCGTTCAAGTCGATAACGTGATTATTTCACCTCTTGCAATGGTTCACTCTGTCTTGAATGAAGGTGAACGTGAGTTTGGTGCGACTGTTATCGACATGGGTGGTGGCCAAACGACTGTTGCTACGATTCGCAATCAAGAACTTCAATATACAAATGTCAACCAAGAGGGTGGCGATTATGTCACAAAAGACATTTCAAAAGTTCTCAAAACTTCTAAGAAAATTGCAGAAGGTCTAAAATTGAACTATGGTGAGGCTTATCCACCACTAGCTAGCAAGGAAACTTTCCAAGTTGAAGTGATCGGTGAAGTTGAACCAGTTGAAGTAACTGAAGAATACTTGGCTGAGATTATTTCAGCAAGAATCAAGCACATTTTTGAGCAAATTAAGCAAGACTTGGAAAGACGTCACCTATTAGACTTACCAGGTGGTATTGTCTTGATAGGTGGAAATGCTCTTCTTCCAGGTGTCGTTGAATTGGCCCAAGAAGTATTTGGAGTACGCGTTAAGTTATTCGTACCAAATCAAGTAGGTATTCGCAATCCTGCTTTTGCCCATGTCATCAGCTTGTCAGAATTCGCTGGTAGTCTTACTGAAGTGAATGTTTTGGCACAACGAGCAATTCGAGGTGACGAAAGTTTACGCCACCAACCGATTGACTTTAGAAGTTCAGCACAACCAGTTTCACTTGTTTCTCCACGACCAGTATTTAATACAGTGACAACTCCTGAGCCTGAAACTACTCAATCTGTTGAACCAGTAGCTCCTCTTCAATCAGAAGAAAAGAGCAAAGGTAAATTAACGGATCGTTTCCGTAGCTTGATTGGAAGCATGTTTGACGAATAAAATAGAGGAATATAAATATGACATTTTCATTTGATACAGCAGCTGCACAAGGTGCAGTCATTAAAGTAATCGGTGTCGGTGGTGGTGGTGGAAATGCCATCAACCGTATGGTTGATGAAGGCGTTTCTGGCGTTGAATTTATCGCAGCCAACACAGATGTACAAGCTTTGAGCAGTACAAAAGCTGAGACAGTTATCCAGCTTGGTCCTAAATTGACTCGCGGACTTGGTGCAGGAGGTCAACCTGAAGTTGGTCGTAAAGCTGCAGAAGAAAGCGAAGAAGTATTGACAGAAGCAATCAGCGGTGCTGATATGGTCTTCATCACTGCTGGTATGGGTGGTGGTTCTGGTACAGGTGCTGCACCAGTTATCGCTCGTATTGCAAAAGGCCTCGGAGCTTTGACAGTAGGTGTTGTAACTCGTCCATTTGGTTTTGAGGGAAGCAAACGTGGACAATTTGCTATCGAAGGGATTAACGAACTTCGTGAGCATGTTGATACACTCTTGATTATCTCAAACAACAACTTGCTAGAAATCGTTGACAAGAAGACTCCACTTCTCGAAGCATTGAGTGAAGCAGATAACGTTCTTCGTCAAGGTGTTCAAGGGATTACAGATTTGATTACAAATCCTGGTTTGATCAACTTGGACTTTGCAGACGTTAAGACTGTTATGGCCAATAAAGGTAATGCCCTTATGGGGATTGGTATCGGTAGCGGTGAAGAACGTGTTGTAGAAGCTGCTCGCAAAGCAATCTACTCACCACTTCTTGAAACAACTATCGATGGTGCAGAAGATGTGATTGTCAACGTAACTGGTGGCTTGGACTTGACTTTGATTGAGGCTGAAGAAGCATCAGAAATTGTTAACCAAGCAGCTGGTCATGGTGTTAACATCTGGCTTGGAACATCTATTGATGAGACAATGAAAGACGAAATCCGCGTGACAGTTGTTGCGACAGGAGTACGTCAGGATAAAGTTGAGAAAGTCGTAACTGCTCAACCACGCCAAGCAACCCACCGTGAACCTGCTCGAACTAGCCATGCACAAACTTTTGATCGAAATTTTGATATGGCTGATACAGTAGAAATTCCAACTCCAAGTTATCGCCGTCAAGAAGCACCAAAGACATCAGCCTTTGGTGACTGGGACTTGAGACGCGATGCCATCGTTCGTCAAGGAGAACCAGTTGTTTCTCCAGTGGAACGTTTTGAAGTTCCAGCAGCGACAGATGAAGACGAGTTAGAAACACCACCATTCTTTAAAAATCGTTAATGAAGATGAATTTAAAAGAAAATACGAACCTTGTTTTTCAACAGATATCGAATGCAGTTCAGGAAGCCGGTCGTGAAAACGATTCGGTTTCTGTGATTGCGGTGACCAAATATGTAGATGTTGAAACAGCCTCAGCTTTGGTTTCGCAAGGAGTGCAACACATTGGTGAGAACCGTGTTGATAAATTTCTTGACAAGTATCATGCTCTGAGTGATCAGAATCTTACCTGGCATTTGATTGGAACCTTACAGAGACGTAAAGTCAAGGAAGTGATTTCTTATGTGGATTATTTTCATGCTTTAGATTCCTTAAAGCTAGCTCAGGAAATTCAAAAACGAGCGGACCACAAGATTAAGTGCTTTTTGCAAGTAAATATTTCTAAGGAAGAAAGTAAGCACGGTTTTTCGAAAGAAGAATTGTTAGCCCTCTTACCAGAACTTTCAGAATTAGACCATATTGAGTATGTAGGTCTGATGACCATGGCTCCATTTGAAGCAACTAGTCAAGAGTTACTAGACATATTTAAAGAAACGCAAGAATTGCAAAAAACCATTCAAGAAAAACATCTCCCTAATATGCCGATGACCGAACTAAGTATGGGAATGAGTCGAGACTTCAAAGAAGCGATTCAATGTGGTTCAACTTTCGTTCGAATCGGTACAGCATTTTTTAAGTAGGAAATAACCATGTCACTAAAAGATAAATTTGATAAGTTTATAGATTATTTCACTGAAGATGGAGAAGAGGTGGCACCAAACGTTGCTGAATTAAAGTCTGAACAAACCTTAACTTCAGTTTCGGCTCCAAAGGAAGAACTTCCACGAGCTCAACAATCACCACAATCTTCACAAGTGAATTCTAAAGAGAAAAATATTACACGCCTTCATGCTCGTCAGCAAGAGTTGGCGATGCAGAGCCATCGTAGTACGGAAAAGGTAACCATTGATGTTCGTTATCCTCGTCGCTACGAAGATGCAACAGATATTGTTGACTTGTTGGCAGGTAACGAAAGTATTCTCATTGACTTCCAATATATGACTGAAGTACAAGCTCGTCGTTGTCTAGATTACTTAGATGGTGCTCGCCATGTGCTAGCTGGTGAATTGAGAAAAGTTGCAAATACCATGTATCTTTTGACACCAGTAGGAGTTGTGGTTAATATTGAAGACATTCGCTTGCCTGATGGTTCTCACGGTGAAGAATTTGATTTTGATATGAAGAGAAATCGAGTGAAGTAATGATTTTTCTAATTCGATTTATACATAATGCTGCAACTATCTATTCTTGGATACTTGTAGCTTTTGCACTATTATCTTGGTTTCCCAATGCTTATGATACAGCACTAGGTCGTTTGTTGACTAGCTTAGTCAAACCGATCCTTCAACCCTTGAGACGTCTGCCCCTAAGTATTGGTGGTATTGATTTTTCAGTTTGGGTGGCTGTCATTTTAGTTCATTTACTTGGAAACTATTTGATCCGTTTTCTTTATATACTAGCATGAGAAAAGATATTTATCAGCATTTCTCAGTCGAGGATATTCCTTTCATTGATAAAGGATTGGAGTGGCTTAGGCAGGTCGAAGAGCATTACGCTCCCATCCTAACTCCCTTTATCAACCCCCATCAGGTCTTTATTTTAAAGACATTGGGGAATCATCAAGGAATTCAAGTTTTTTCAAGCAACGATTTTGTAGCTAGCGAGTATAGCCGTGTGCTTCTTGCACCAGATTATTTCATACCGACTTTGATGGATTTTGAAATGGAATTGCTTGAGATTGTTTATTCTAGTAAGTTTGACCAATTGACACATTCCAAGATTTTAGGAACTGTTCTGAATCGTCTGGGAATTGATCGCAAATTGTTTGGTGATATATTAGTAACGGAGAATAGAGCGCAAATCATTGTGGACCAAAAATTCACTTCTCTCTTTCAAGATGGGATTCAAAAGGTTGCTAGATTACCTGTAAAACTAGAAGTCATATCTTTTGAAAAATTAGTAGAATCCGTGAGTGATTATCAGGAAAAGGAAGTTTTAGTTCCGAGTATGCGCTTGGATGCTTTCTTATCAAATGTTTTGAAATTATCTCGTTCCCAAACGGCTGATTTACTAGAAAGAAAATACGTTCAGGTAAATTACCATTTGGTTGAAAAATCTGACTACCAAGTTAAGTTAGGTGATTTAGTAAGTGTTAGACGCTTTGGACGGATTATCTTACTCAAAGAAAATGGTCAAACCAAAAAAGATAAGAAAAAAATAACAGTCCAATTACTACTAAGTAAGTGAGAAGAAAAATGTCGATTACACCACAAGAAATTATTGATAAAGCTTTCTCCATTAAATTCAGAGGCTATAATAAGGGAGAAGTTGACGAATTTTTGGACAAGATTTATTTTGACTATGAGGAACTAGTCCGTTACAAGGATGAAACTGAAGTCTATATTAAAAGATTAGAAGAACGTCTTTCGTCTTTTACTGATGATTTTCCTAAGAGAACAGTGACAAACGAGCAAGAACCAGAACCATTGCATGATTCTATTTTTTATTAAGTAAGTGAGGAAAAATATGCCAATTACATCGTTAGAAATCAAGGATAAAACCTTTAGTACCAAGTTTAGAGGTTTTAATCCTGAAGAAGTTGATGAATTTCTAGATATTGTTGTTCGTGATTATGAAGCGCTTGTTCGTAGTAACCATGAAAAAGAGCAACACATTAAAAATTTAGAGGAACGTTTGTCTTATTTCGATGAGATTAAGGAGTCATTGAGCCAGTCTGTATTGATTGCTCAAGATACTGCAGAACGTGTCAAACAAGCTGCAAATGATCGCTCTCAAAATATCCTTAAACAGGCTGAACAAGATGCCCAGCGTCTGCTTGATGAGGCTAAGTATAAGGCTAATGAAATCTTGCGTCAAGCTACGGATAATGCTAAGAAGGTTGCAGTAGAGACGGAAGAATTAAAGAATAAGAGCCGTGTCTTCCATCAACGTTTGAAATCGACGATTGAGAGTCAATTGGCCATTGTAGACTCTTCTGACTGGGAAGAAATTTTGCGTCCGACAGCAACTTACCTTCAAACAAGTGACGAAGCTTTTAAAGAAGTTGTCGGAGAAGTTTTGGGTGAAGATGTAACTGGATATAATGATGAAGAACCAATTGACATGACTCGTCAGTTTTCACCAGAAGAAGTAGCAGAGCTCCAAGCTCGCATTGAAGCAGCTAATCGAGAATTGGCTGAATCACAAAAAGAAACAGTTCCAGATACTGCTAGCTCAGTAGTAGAAGGAGTCGTTTCTTCAAACCAAGATTCTCAACCAGCACCCTTGACAGAATCTATTGATCTTTTATAAGAAAGAAAATCTGAGAACAAGATCTAACCAAACATATTTACAGCGAGTAGGCGATGGTGGAAGTCCTACAATCCCTGTTGATTAGATTATCCTCTCAAGTTATCAAGTCTGAAGTTAGTAGGATTTGACGTTCCCCACGTTATGGGAAAAGAGGGAGAAAGACTAGTTCTTTTTCCGAACAAAGGTGGTACCACGATTTTCGTCCTTTTTAGCGAGTCGTGGTTTTTATTTTGTCTATATAAAAAAGGAGATATCATGAAACTCAAAGAAACTTTAAATCTTGGGAAAACTGACTTCCCAATGCGCGCAGGCCTTCCAACCAAAGAGCCAGTTTGGCAAAAAGAATGGGAAGAAGCAAAATTGTACCAACGCCGTCAAGAATTAAATGAAGGAAAACCTCATTTCACTCTTCATGATGGTCCTCCATACGCTAACGGAAATATCCATGTTGGTCATGCTATGAACAAGATTTCAAAAGATATCATTGTTCGTTCTAAGTCTATGTCAGGATTCTACGCACCATACATCCCAGGTTGGGATACACACGGACTACCAATCGAGCAAGTTTTGGCAAAACAAGGTGTTAAGCGCAAAGAGATGGATTTGGTTGAATACTTGAAACTTTGCCGTGAATACGCTCTTTCTCAAGTAGATAAACAACGCGAAGACTTCAAACGTTTGGGTGTTTCTGGGGACTGGGAAAATCCATATGTAACTTTGACCCCTGACTATGAAGCAGCGCAAATTCGTGTCTTCGGCGAGATGGCTAACAAGGGCTATATCTACCGTGGTGCTAAGCCAGTTTACTGGTCATGGTCATCTGAGTCAGCTCTTGCTGAAGCAGAGATTGAATACCACGATTTGGTATCAACATCACTTTACTATGCCAATAAGATCAAGGATGGCAAAGGTGTCCTAGACACTGATACTTACATCGTTGTTTGGACAACAACTCCATTCACTATCACTGCTTCTCGTGGTTTGACTGTTGGTGCGGATATTGATTACGTTTTGGTTCAACCTGCTGGTGAAACTCGTAAGTTTGTGGTTGCTGCTGAATTGTTGAACAGCTTGTCTGAGAAATTTGGCTGGACTGATGTTCAAGTTTTGGCTACATACCGTGGTTCAGAATTGAACCATATCGTGACAGAACACCCATGGGATACTGCAGTAGATGAGTTGGTGATTCTTGGTGACCACGTTACAACAGACTCTGGTACAGGTATTGTCCATACAGCCCCTGGTTTTGGTGAGGATGACTACAATGTTGGTATTGCTAATGGTCTTGAAGTCGCAGTCACTGTTAACGAACGTGGTATCATGATGGCTAATGCTGGTGCTGAGTTTGAAGGTCAATTTTATGACAAGGTGGTTCCAACCGTTATTGAGAAGCTTGGTGATTTGCTTCTTGCCCAAGAAGAAATCTCTCACTCATACCCATTTGACTGGCGTACAAAAAAACCAATCATCTGGCGTGCAGTGCCACAATGGTTTGCCTCTGTTTCAAAATTCCGTCAAGACATCTTGGACGAAATTGAAAAAGTAAAATTCCACTCAGAATGGGGTAAAGTCCGTCTTTACAACATGATTCGTGACCGTGGTGACTGGGTTATCTCTCGCCAACGTGCTTGGGGTGTGCCACTTCCGATCTTCTATGCTGAAGACGGCACACCAATCATGACAGCTGAAACGATTGAGCATGTAGCTCAACTCTTTGAAGAGCATGGTTCCATCATCTGGTGGGAACGTGATGCTAAAGACCTCTTGCCAGAAGGATTTACACATCCAGGTTCACCAAATGGTGAGTTCAAGAAAGAAACAGACATCATGGACGTTTGGTTTGACTCAGGTTCTTCGTGGAACGGGGTTGTGGTTAACCGTCCAGAACTCAAATACCCAGCTGACCTCTACCTTGAAGGTTCTGACCAATACCGTGGTTGGTTCAACTCATCACTCATCACCTCGGTTGCCAACCATGGTGTAGCACCATACAAACAAATCTTGTCACAAGGTTTTGCCCTTGACGGTAAAGGTGAGAAGATGTCTAAATCTCTTGGAAATACCATTGCTCCAAGCGATGTTGAAAAACAATTCGGTGCGGAAATCTTGCGTCTCTGGGTAACGAGTGTTGACTCAAGCAACGACGTGCGTATCTCTATGGATATCTTGAGCCAAGTCTCTGAGACTTACCGTAAGATCCGTAATACCCTTCGTTTCTTGATTGCTAACACATCTGACTTTAACCCAGCTGAGGATGCAGTAGCTTACGAAGAACTTCGTTCAGTTGATAAGTACATGACCATTCGCTTTAACCAGCTTGTGAAAACAATTCGTGATGCTTATGCTGACTTCGAATTCTTGACAATCTATAAGGCACTTGTTAACTTTATCAACGTTGATTTGTCTGCCTTCTACCTTGACTTCGCCAAAGATGTTGTTTACATTGAAGGGGCTAAGTCGCTTGAACGTCGTCAAATGCAGACCGTCTTCTATGATATTCTTGTCAAAATTACTAAGCTCTTGACGCCAATCCTTCCTCACACTGCGGAAGAAATCTGGTCATATCTTGAGTTTGAAGCTGAAGACTTTGTCCAATTGTCAGAATTGCCAGAAGCTCAAACCTTTGCGAACCAAGAGGAAATCTTGAACACATGGGCAGACTTTATGGATTTCCGTGGACAAGCTCAAAAGGCCTTGGAAGAAGCTCGTAATGAAAAAGTAATCGGTAAATCACTTGAAGCACACTTGACAGTTTATCCAAACGAAGTCGTGAAAACTCTTCTTGGAGCTGTTGATAGCAATGTTGCTCAACTCTTGATCGTCTCAGAATTGACCATCGCAGAAGGACCAGCTCCAGAAGGTGCAGTAGCCTTTGAAGATGTAGCCTTCACAGTTGAACGCGCTGCAGGTGAAGTATGTGATCGTTGCCGTCGTATCGATCCAAGTACAGCAGAACGTAGCTACCAGGTAGTTATCTGTGACCATTGTGCAGGCATCGTTGAAGAAAACTTTGCGGATGCAGTAGCAGAAGGTTTTGAAGTCAAATAATTCTTTATAGTGGAGTCTGGGACAAAATAGTTCTCAGCCACAAAAAAGCTAACATCTGGAGAGGACGATTGTTGTCCTCTCCATTTTTATAGTAGATTGAATCTAGAATAGTACGCTAATGGTTCTAAAACATTTTTAGAAATTAATTTGACTTTCATAATCTCTTTGTTCATATCTTATTTCAATTCGCTATATATTCAGAGTGATAAAAATTCTTACGGTTTTTTGATTGGGTTACTTAATGGAAAAGTGGTAAAAAGTAAATTTCTAAAATGCTAAAAAATTATAGGAATTAAAGTAGAGAATTCCTATCGAGTATCATTAGGATTGTTGCTATAAAATAAAAGTTAACTATTTGTTTTTAAAATATGGAGATAGAGCCTTGTAAACTAGGCAAACAAAAAAGAGGTTGGGACAAAAAGATCCCGACCTCGCTTTTTATTAGCAATCAAACTTTGACGCGGTAGCTGATTGAACTTTTTGTTCGTCTTTTAGACTCCAAAAAGCTCCTAATCATCCTCGCGGGGCTGGGACTACGAAATCGAGACTTTGTCTATCGATTTCTGTCCCACCGCCTTTTTAAAATATAATGGAGCCGGTGGGAGTCGAACCCACGTCCAAACACCTGCTAACATATTTGTCTACAACCATAGGTTATGTATTCGTTTAACAGTCCCTCGACACATAACTCAAGCCTAGAAACCGCGAGTCTATCAATCTCTTATCAAGCCGCTAGACAAGACTTGATCGTATCTCGCTAATAATAAGACCTGTCATTGAACACGAGCAATCCAAATCGGGTCACGCCTGCTGGTTTTTAGGCAGCTAGAGCGTAAGAAGTGTTATTTTTTGCAGTTATATTTAACTGAGCGTTTACGTCGCCACACGAGTCGCAAAATATGCCTCATAATGCCTGTCGAATCCGTAACGACCCCAAAAGACAATACAATTATTATACCTTATCTGAGGGGAAATTGCAAAAATCAAGTAAAAAAAGCAATGATACTTTGGCATGTATATGTTTTATAAGTGGTTGTTTAGAGCGATGAAGAGTCATCAAATTAGTTAGAAAATCAAGAGAAAAACTGAAAATCATGTTATAATAAAACGATAGAATCGTAAGAAAGAGTGGATGATTTTTTTGATAATTCCTACTTATAATTGGCAATTCGCTCCGCAAGTTGAGGATGCGGATTTTACAAAGATAGCTAAGAAAGCTGGTTTGGGACCTGAAGTAGCTCGTTTGTTATTTGAACGAGGCATCAAGGATGAGCCCAGTCTGAAAAAATTTTTAGAACCTTCTTTGGAGGATTTGCATGATCCCTACCTTTTAAATGATATGGAAAAGGCAGTGGAGCGGATTCGCCATGCTATTGAGCAAGGGGAGTTGATTCTCATTTACGGGGACTACGATGCGGATGGGATGACTTCGGCTTCCATTGTCAAGGAAAGTTTAGAGCAGATAGGCGCTGAGTGTCTGGTCTATCTTCCCAATCGCTTTACAGATGGTTATGGACCAAATGCCAGTGTCTACAAATATTTCATTGAACAACAGGGCGTGTCTTTGATTGTGACGGTGGACAATGGTGTGGCGGGGCATGAAGCTATTGATTTGGCTCAGTCTATGGGGGTGGACGTTATTGTGACCGACCACCATTCTATGCCTGAAGTTTTACCAGATGCTTATGCTATTATTCATCCTGAACATCCAGGGGCGGACTATCCTTTCAAACATCTAGCGGGTTGTGGAGTTGCTTTTAAGCTAGCTTGTGCCCTTTTGGAAGAAGTGCAGGTTGAGTTGTTAGACTTGGTTGCTATCGGTACAATTGCCGATATGGTCAGCTTGACTGACGAAAATCGTATCATGGTCCAATATGGTCTTGAGGTCTTGCGCAATACTCAGCGAATGGGCCTGCAGGAAATGTTTGAAATCGCTGGGATTTCGAGTAGCGATGTGACAGAAGAGACGGTTGGTTTTCAATTGGCACCACGTTTAAATGCCCTAGGACGCCTGGATGATCCCAATCCAGCTATTGATTTGTTGACTGGATTTGACGATGAGGAAGTGCATGAAATCGCCCTTTTGATTCATCAAAAGAATGAAGAACGTAAGGAAATTGTTCAGTCGATTTACGATGAAGCTAAAGGCATGGTGGATCCTGAGAAAAGTGTTCAAGTTTTGGCTAAGGAAGGCTGGAATCCGGGAGTTCTTGGAATTGTAGCTGGGCGCTTACTTGAAGAACTGGGTCAGACAGTCATTGTCTTGAATATCGAAGATGGACGCGCCAAGGGGAGTGCTCGAAGCATTGAAGCAGTCGATATCTTTGAAGCCTTGGACCCGCATCGAGAACTGTTTATCGCCTTTGGTGGTCACGCAGGTGCTGCTGGTATGACCCTTGAAGTGGATAAGTTGGAAGTCTTGTCTGATCTTTTGGAAGCCTATATCCGAGAAAAAGGCGCAGATGCCCAAGGTAAAAACAATCTATTTTTAGATGAAGAACTGGATTTAGAGACCTTGAGTCTGGAGACGGTGAAAAGTTTTGAACGTCTAGCTCCTTTTGGGATGGATAACCAAAAACCTGTTTTCTATATTCGAGATTTTCAAGTTGAAAATGCTCGAGTTATGGGGGCTGGTAATGCTCATCTCAAGCTGAAGATTTCCAAAGGTGAAACCAGTTTTGAGGTGGTTGCTTTTGGTCAAGGGAAATGGGCGACTGAGTTCTCGCAGACCAAGCAACTGGAATTGGCAGTGACTCTCTCTGTTAACCAATGGAATGGACAAACAAGCTTGCAGTTGATGATGGTTGACGCCCGTGTAGAAGGTGTCCAGCTCTTTAACATTCGTGGCAAGAATGCCCTGTTACCAGAAGGGGTAGCCATTTTGGATTTTACGCAAGAGTTACCTGATGTGACCTTTTGTTCAGCTATTGTCGTTAAGAATATTCCTGAGGATATATCCCTCCTTAAGAAAATCTGTCAGGAGCAGGAATTTTCAGCTCTTTACTTTAAAAATGATATAGCCAAGGCTTACTATTTGACGGGCTATGGCACAAGAGAGCAGTTTGCAAAATTGTATAAAACCATCTATCAGTTCCCAGAGTTTGACATTCGCTATAAACTCAAGGATTTGGCGGCCTATCTCAAGATTGAGCAAATTCTATTAGTTAAAATGATTCAGATATTTGAAGAACTTGGCTTTGTGACCATTGAAAATGGTGTCATGAGGGTGAATAAAGAGGCTGAAAAGCGTGATATAGCTGAGAGTCAGATTTATCAAAAGCTGAAACAAACTGTTAAAGAGCAAGAGATAATGGCGCTTGGAACAGTCCAGGAAATCTATGATTTCTTAATGGAAAAAAGTGAATAGAGATAGAAAGAGTTGGCTTGCTGACTCTTTTTATATTCATGAATAAGCTCCAATTGGAGTCGGTTTTGTGCTATAATGAGGAAAGAGGACTAGTTGGCAGATAAACTGGTCAAAGGAAAGTCTAGAGGTGTCAAATGGATAAGCTGAAGAAAAAGAGATTACGAGCGGACTATAAAAAGCAAGAAAGACAAAAATTCGAAGAAAGTTTGCCCCTGTCAAGGGAGCTCTTTTTTGACTTGTTTGACTTTTTGGATGTAGAGCTTGAATATCAAGCTTGTCAGGACGATTTTTTATTAACACAAACATTTCTAGAAGAGCACAATGTAGATGTCGAAACAGTTAGAGACTTTTTAGAAGTAAATGGAGCCTACTGTGACTGCGAAGTGTTATTCAATGTCGCGGAAAGATTTGAAGAGTGACAGGAAGCTAGTCAGAAAACATTCTTTTGAGAAGCTTGTAGTTCTCACTTGTTTGTGCATTTGAGAAGAGTTATTTATAGTTCTTTAACTAGAAACCTTCATTTTGAAAATTAGTAAAAAAATGGTATAATGAATGGAAAAGATTCGGCTGAAAGTGAATTGGACTTTCAGAAAAAGAGAGCATTTAAAGCTCTACAAACAGTAGAAGTGACTATTCGGAGGAAAAATGAATACTATTAAACTAACAACACTTGGGGGTGTACGTGAAAATGGTAAAAACATGTACATCGCAGAAATTAACGACTCGATTTTTGTATTAGATGCAGGTTTGAAATATCCTGAAAATGAACAGTTGGGTGTCGATGTCGTTATTCCAAATATGGACTATTTGTTTGAAAATAGCGACCGTATTGCTGGGGTTTTCTTAACACACGGGCATGCGGATGCGATTGGCGCCCTTCCTTATCTCCTGGCAGAAGCTAAGGTTCCTGTATTTGGCTCAGAGTTGACCATCGAACTGGCTAAACTCTTTGTTAAGGGAAATGACAGTGTCAAGAAATTTGATGATTTCCATGTGATTGATGAAAATACAGAGATTGATTTTGGTGGAACGATAGTGTCCTTTTTCCGTACAACCCACTCTATCCCAGAAAGTTTGGGTGTGGTTTTGAAAACATCTGAAGGCAACATCGTCTATACAGGAGATTTCAAGTTTGACCAAACAGCTAGTGAATCTTATGCCACTGACTTTGGACGTTTAGCCGAAATTGGTCGTGAAGGAGTTCTGGCTCTTCTAAGTGATTCTGCGAATGCAGATAGCAATATCCAAGTAGCCAGTGAAAATGAAGTTGGTGTAGAAATCACGCAAACCATCTCTGACTGGGATGGACGCATCATCGTTGCTGCAGTTGCAAGTAACCTTTCTCGCATTCAGCAAGTTTTTGACGCAGCTGCGGAGACAGGACGTCGTGTTGTCTTGACAGGATTCGATATTGAAAATATCGTCCGTACAGCGATTCGTCTGAAAAAATTGTCTCTAGCAAGTGAAAATCTTTTGATTAAGCCAAAAGATATGTCTCGTTTTGAAGATCACGAATTAATTATCCTTGAAACTGGACGTATGGGTGAACCAATTAACGGCCTACGCAAGATGTCTATCGGTCGTCACCGTTATGTTGAAATCAAAGAAGGTGATCTGGTCTATATCGTTACAACACCATCAATCGCCAAGGAAGCAGTGATGGCACGTGTAGAAAACATGGTCTACCAAGCAGGTGGTGTCGTTAAGCCGATTACTCAAAGCTTGCGTGTATCAGGGCATGGGAATGCGCGTGATCTTCAATTGATGATTAATCTCTTGCGACCTCAGTATCTTTTCCCAATCCAAGGTGAATACCGTGAGTTGGATGCTCATGCCAAGGCTGCTATGGCAGTTGGCATGCTACCAGAGCGTATTTTTATCCCTAAAAAAGGAACTACTATGTCTTATGAGCATGGGGACTTTGTTCCATCTGGTGCTGTTGCTGCAGGCGATGTCTTGATTGACGGGAATGCCATTGGGGATGTTGGTAATGTTGTTCTTCGTGACCGCAAGGTCTTGTCAGAAGATGGTATCTTTATCGTAGCTATCACTGTTAACCGTCGTGAGAAGAAAATCATTGCTAAAGCTCGAGTACATACGCGTGGATTTGTCTATCTCAAGAAGAGTCGTGATATTCTGCGCGAAAGTACAGAGTTGGTAAACCAAACCGTTGAAGACTATCTCCAAGGTGAGGATTTTGACTGGGCAGATCTTAAAGGGAAGGTTCGTGACAATTTAGCAAAATTCCTTTTTGACCAAACCAAGCGTCGTCCAGCTATCTTACCAGTAGTCATGGAAGCAAAATAGGATCAAATAGCAAGAGAAAGTCGAGTTTCGGCTTTTTCTTATCTTAAACGAATAAGGAGCAAGTTATGGCAGTAATGAAGATTGAGTATTACTCAGAAGTTTTAGATATGGAGTGGGGAGTGAATGTTCTCTACCCAGATGCATCTCGGGTTGAGGAGCCAGATTCTACGGATATTCCTGTCCTCTATCTCTTACATGGGATGTCAGGGAATCATAATAGCTGGCTCAAACGGACCAATGTAGAGCGCTTGGTGCGAGGGACTAATCTAATTGTTGTCATGCCAAATACAAGTAACGGCTGGTACACAGATACTCAGTATGGCTATAACTACTATACAGCTCTAGCAGAAGAACTGCCTAAAGTGCTCAAACGTTTCTTCCCTAATATGTCTAGCAAGCGTGAAAAAACTTTTATCGCTGGCCTTTCAATGGGGGGTTACGGTTCCTTCAAATTGGCCCTATCAACCAACCGTTTCTCACATGCAGCTAGTCTTTCTGGTGCTCTTAGCTTCGAGGAGTTTTCTCCTGAAAGCCAAGATTTAGGAACGCGTGCCTACTGGCGAGGTGTTTTTGGCAAGCTTGATAACTGGGAAACTAGCCCTTACTCACTTGAAACTCTTGCTAACAAGTCAGACAAGAAGACCAAACTCTGGGCTTGGTGTGGTGAACAAGATTTCTTGTATGCTGCCAATAACCTCGCGGTGAAGAATCTCAAGAAACTTGGTTTTGATGTGACCTATAGCCACAGTGCAGGAACCCATGAGTGGTATTATTGGGAAAAACAATTGGAACGGTTTTTGGCTACCTTGCCAATTGATTTTGTTTTGGAAGAACGCTTGTCTTAGTTTTAGTTTTCTTTCAGCTTACTCAAGTAAAATAAGGAATCTATCTTTAGAATGGGAAACCAGGACTAAAAGATGGATTCTTATTTTTTTAGAAAGGCGGGAAATCATGTTCTGGATTATTCGTGTTCTATGTCGATTGTTACTAGGGATTTGGCGCATGTTCTGGCGCCTTGTGTGGACTCTTGTAGTCTTAATTCTTATTGCTTTAGGGATTCTCTGGTATATGACAGGGGATTTATCTGGTGTCTTCAATCAAGCGGGGCAACTTGTTCAAGTTGGTCAGGCAGGTTGGCGTCAATGGCAAGAAACTGGTAAGTTGCAAGGTTTGTCTCAGACTGATCATCATCAAGATTCAGGAGTAAAATGGCCCCAAGCACAGGCGACAATTTATATTGATCCTCAAATGGATGCAACCTTCCAAAAAGCCTACGCTGAGGCTATTGCCAGTTGGAATCAGACTGGCGCTTTTAATTTTGTACTTGTGACAGAACCTGATCAAGCAACTATTTTTGCGACTGAAATGAATGATGGTTCCACATCTGTTGCTGGCGAGGCGGAGAGCCAGACAAATCTCCTAACCAAACAATTTACTTCTGTAACAGTTCGTTTGAATCATTATTATCTATCCAATCCAAACTATGGCTATACCTATGATCGTATCTTGCATACAGCAGAGCATGAGTTAGGACATGCCATTGGTTTGGAGCATACTAATGAAGTGTCAGTCATGCAGCCAGCAGGTTCTTATTATGGTATTCAGGCTCAAGATGTTCAAGCAGTTCAAGAACTTTATGAGTCTGGAGAATAAGTGATTTTCAAACGAAAAATAGAGCTCCTTGATGTAAGCAATGAAGGGGGCTTTTTGCTATAATGGAACTATGAATAACTTGATTAAATCAAAACTAGAGCTCTTGCCGACCAGTCCTGGTTGTTACATTCACAAGGATAAAAACGGTACGATTATCTATGTAGGAAAGGCCAAAAATCTACGTAACCGTGTACGGTCTTATTTCCGTGGAAGTCATGATACAAAAACAGAAGCCTTGGTGTCTGAAATTGTGGACTTTGAGTTTATTGTTACGGAATCCAATATTGAGGCCCTCCTTCTGGAAATCAACTTGATTAAGGAAAATAAGCCTAAATACAATATTATGCTCAAGGACGACAAGTCCTATCCTTTCATCAAAATTACCAATGAGCGCTATCCTCGCTTGATTATCACCCGTCAGGTCAAGAAAGACGGTGGTCTTTATTTTGGTCCCTATCCTGATGTGGGCGCAGCTAATGAAATCAAGCGACTACTGGATCGGATTTTTCCTTTTCGTAAGTGTACTAATCCACCGTCTAAGGTCTGTTTTTATTACCATATCGGGCAGTGCGTGGCTCACACCATCTGTAAGAAAGACGAGGCCTATTTCAAAACCATGGCTCAAGAAGTCTCTGATTTTCTTAAGGGCCAGGATGACAAAATCATTGATGATCTCAAAAGTAAGATGAACTTGGCAGCCCAGAGTATGGAATTTGAGCGTGCGGCTGAATACCGTGATTTGATTCAGTCCATTGGAACCCTTCGGACCAAGCAACGGGTTATGGCCAAGGATCTCCAAAATCGCGATGTCTTTGGTTACTACGTGGATAAGGGTTGGATGTGTGTTCAGGTATTCTTTGTCCGTCAAGGTAAGCTCATTGAGCGTGATGTCAACCTTTTTCCTTACTACAATGATCCAGATGAAGATTTCCTGACTTACGTTGGGCAGTTTTATCAAGAAAAATCTCATTTGGTTCCTAATGAAATTTTGATTCCTCAGGATATTGATGAAGAGGCCGTTAAGGCTTTGGTGGATACCAAAATTCTCAAGCCCCAACGTGGGGAGAAAAAACAACTGGTTAATCTCGCTATCAAAAATGCGCGTGTAAGCTTGGAGCAGAAATTTAACCTACTAGAGAAATCAGTTGAAAAGACTCAAGGGGCTATTGAAAATCTGGGACGACTTCTACAAATTCCAACCCCAGTTCGCATCGAGTCCTTTGATAACTCCAATATCATGGGGACTAGTCCAGTTTCTGCCATGGTAGTTTTTGTTAACGGCAAACCGAGCAAGAAGGATTACCGCAAGTATAAGATTAAGACAGTTGTTGGACCAGATGACTATGCTAGTATGCGAGAGATTATTCGCAGACGTTATGGACGGGTCCAACGAGATGGTTTGACACCGCCTGACTTAATCGTTATTGATGGAGGACAAGGTCAGGTAAATATTGCTAAGCAAGTTATCCAAGAAGAGCTAGGCTTGGATATTCCCATTGCAGGTCTGCAAAAGAATGACAAGCACCAAACCCATGAATTGCTTTTTGGAGATCCGCTTGAGGTGGTAGAGCTATCTCGCAATTCTCAAGAATTTTTCCTCCTACAACGCATTCAGGATGAGGTACACCGTTTTGCCATCACCTTCCACCGTCAACTGCGTTCTAAAAACTCTTTCTCCTCTCAATTGGATGGAATTGAAGGCCTGGGTCCAAAACGCAAGCAGAACTTGATGAAATATTTCAAATCTCTGACAAAAATCAAGGAAGCCAGCGTTGATGAGATTGTCGCAGTTGGTATACCAAGAGCAGTAGCAGAGGCTGTTCACCAACACTTGAATCCTCAAGAGCGTGTAGAACTAGCTCAGGTAGCAGAATCGCCTGCTGAATACAAGTGATAAAGTAACAAGAAAAGGTTTTTGCTTTAGCGAGTGCAAGCTAGTCAGAATTGTGGTAAAATAGATAAGATATGACTAAAGAATTTCATCATGTAACGGTCATGCTCCATGAAACCATTGATATGCTTGATGTAAAACCTGATGGCATTTACGTTGATGCGACCTTGGGTGGAGCAGGCCATAGCGAGTATTTATTAAGTAAATTAAGTGAAAAGGGGCATCTCTATGCCTTTGACCAGGACCAGAATGCCATTGACAATGCCCAAAAACGTCTGGCACCTTATATCGAAAAAGGAATGGTTACCTTCATCAAGGACAACTTCCGTCATTTGCAGGCACGTTTGCAGGAAGCAGGTGTAGAAGAGATTGATGGCATTTGTTATGACTTGGGAGTTTCTAGCCCGCAGTTGGATCAGCGTGAACGAGGTTTTTCTTATAAAAAGGATGCGCCACTGGATATGCGCATGAATCAGGAAGCTAGTTTGACCGCTTATGAAGTCGTTAATCACTACGACTACCATGATTTGGTAAGAATCTTTTTCAAATATGGAGAGGACAAGTTTTCCAAACAGATTGCTCGAAAAATTGAACAGGCGCGTGAACAGAAACCGATTGAGACAACAACCGAATTGGCAGAGATTATTAAATCTGCCAAACCGGCAAAGGAGCTCAAGAAAAAAGGTCATCCGGCCAAGCAAATTTTCCAAGCCATCCGTATTGAGGTCAATGATGAATTAGGAGCTGCAGATGAGTCCATCCAACAAGCTATGGAATTACTAGCAGTGGACGGAAGAATCTCAGTCATTACCTTTCATTCGCTGGAAGATCGCTTGACCAAGCAATTGTTCAAGGAAGCTTCAACAGTGGAAGTGCCAAAAGGCTTGCCTTTCATCCCAGATGATCTTAAGCCCAAGATGGAATTAGTCTCTCGCAAACCCATTCTACCAAGCAAGGAGGAGTTGGAGGCCAATAATCGTTCCCACTCAGCCAAGCTACGAGTAGCTAGAAAAATTCACAAGTAAGGGGATAAAATGGTAGAAAAAAGAGAAACGACGAGCCAATTACTGCAAGCTCGTATCAAGAGATTTTCACGTGTTGAGAAGGCTTTTTACCTTTCGATTGCCATTACAGCCCTTGTCTTAGCCATCAGTGTGGTTTATATGCAGACCAAGCTCTTGCAAGTCCAGAGTGAACTAACAACTGTTAATGCTCAGATTGAAGAAAAGAAAACGGAGCTAGATGATGCTAAGCAAGAAGTCAATGAATTGATCCGTTCAGAGCGTCTGACAGGAATTGCGGATTCGCAAGAACTGCAACTGAATAATGAAAATATCCGATCGGCGGAGTAGTATATGAAAACCTGGAAAGAAAAAATAGTACACTTTGCCATTAAGAATCGCAAATCTCCCCTTGAAAACCGCAGACGAGTTGGGAAGAGCCTTAGTCTCTTGGCCGTCTTTCTATTTGCTGTTTTTTTGGTTAATTTTGCGGTGATTACTGGTACGGGGAAGAAGTTTGGTGTTGACCTGGTCAAAGAAGCCAGTAAGGTTCACCAAACGACTCTAACAGTTCCTGCTAAGAGGGGAACCATTTATGATCGTAATGGAACGCCGATTGCTGAGGATGCAACTTCCTATAATGTTTATGCTGTCATTGATAAGGACTATAAATCAGCTAATGGAGATGTTCTATATGTAGAGGAATCTCAGTACAATAAGGTAGCCGAAATTTTCCATAAGTACTTGGATATGGAGGAGTCTTACGTCAAGGATCAACTCTCTCAACCAAATCTCAAACAGGTTTCCTTTGGTGCCAAAGGAAATGGGATTACCTACGCTAATATGATGTCCATTAAACAGGATTTGGAAACTGCTAAGGTCGAGGGTGTTAACTTTACCACTAGTCCCAACCGAAGTTATCCAAATGGGAAATTTGCTTCATCATTTATTGGTTTAGCCCAGTTACATGAAAATGAAGATGGGACAAAAAGTCTCATTGGAACATCTGGTGTCGAGAGTTCCTTAAATAGCTTGCTGGCAGGGACAGACGGGATTATTACCTATGAAAAAGATCGTTTAGGTAATATTGTTCCAGGTACGGAACAAGTCACCCAACAAACAGTAAATGGAAAAGATGTCTACACGACCTTATCCAGTCCATTGCAGTCCTTTATGGAAAGTCAAATGGATGCCTTCCAAGAAAAAGTCAAGGGTAAATATATGACTGCGACCTTGGTTAGTGCTAAGACAGGGGAGATTTTGGCAACGACTCAGAGACCAACTTTTGATGCGGATACAAAAGAAGGTATTACTGAGGATTTTGTTTGGCGAGACCTTTTATATCAGAGCAATTACGAACCTGGTTCAACCATGAAGGTCATGACCTTAGCTGCTGCTATTGACAATAAAACCTTCTCTGGAGGCGAATATTTTAATAGTAGTGAATTAAAGGTTGCTGATGCGACTATCAGAGACTGGGATGTTAATGATGGCTTATCAGCTGGAAGTATAATGACTTACTTACAAGGGTTTGCTCACTCAAGTAATGTGGGTATGACCTTGCTCCAACAAAAGATGGGGGATGCTACTTGGTTAGAATACCTTAATCGATTTAAGTTTGGAGTTCCAACCCGTTTTGGTATGCCTGATGAGTATGCTGGACAACTGCCTGCAGATAACGTTGTTAATATTGCCATGAGTGCTTTTGGTCAAGGGATTTCTGTTACTCAAACACAAATGCTTCGTGCTTTCACAGCCATTGCGAATGACGGAGTTATGTTAGAACCAAAGTTTATTAGCGCCCTTTATGATCCTAATGATCAGACAGTGCGGAAGTCCAAAAAGGAAATTGTAGGTAATCCTGTATCTAAAGAAGCAGCTAGTTTGACTCGAGAGAATATGATTTTGGTTGGTACAGATCCTGTTTATGGTACGATGTACAATCAACTTACCGGTAAACCAATCGTTACTGTACCTGGTCAGACTGTTTCTGTAAAATCAGGAACTGCCCAGATTGCGGACGAACAAAAAGGGGGATACTTAAAGGGAGTTACCAACTATATCTACTCAGTAGTTTCGATGAATCCGAGTGAAAATCCTGATTTTATCCTCTATGTGACAGTTCAACAACCAGAACATTTTTCTTCGGTACAACTAGGAGAGTTTTCTAACCCTATTCTAGAACGAGCTTCAGCCATGAAAGAGACGCTCAATCTTCAATCTACGGCTAAGAATTTGGACCAAGTGACATCTACAACTAGTTATGCCATGCCTAGCATTAAGGACTCTAGCCCTGGAGATCTAGCTGAAGAACTCCGTCGTAACCTTGTACAACCAATTGTTATCGGTTCAGGAACAAAAATCAAAGAAAGCTCTGTAGCAGAAGGAACCAATCTAGACGCCAATCAGCAAATCTTACTCCTTTCAGATAAGGTAGAAGAGATGCCTGACTTATATGGATGGTCTAAGAAAAATGTTGAAACTTTTGCCAAATGGCTGAATCTTGAAGTTGAGTTTGAAGGCACAGGAGAAACTGTTAAAAAGCAAAGTGTTCGTTCCAATACAGCTTTAAAAGATTTACAGAAAATAAAAATAACATTAGGAGATTAGAATGCTTATTTCTATCTTTGCTGGAGTGATTGCCTTTATTCTAACAGTCATAGGAATTCCAGCCTTTATCCGTTTTTACCATAAAGAACAGATTACCGGTCAACAGATGCATGAGGATGTCAAACAACACCAAGCAAAAGCAGGGACACCAACCATGGGAGGACTCGTCTTCCTCCTAGCAGGAGTTTTAGTTAGTCTGGTCCTTGCTCTCGTGACCAATCAATTAACCAATAATGTCGGAATGATACTCTTTATCCTGGTCTTATATGGTTTGGTCGGTTTCTTGGATGATTTCCTCAAGGTTTTCCGCAAAATCAATGAAGGACTCAATCCTAAACAGAAGCTTTTGCTTCAGTTGGTCGGAGGGGTTATCTTCTATTTCTTCTATGAAAGAGGTGGCGATATCTTAAATGTATTTGGTTATCCCTTGCATTTAGGTGTTCTGTATATTCTCTTTGCCCTCTTCTGGTTAGTTGGTTTTTCAAACGCAGTTAACCTGACTGACGGGATCGATGGCTTGGCAAGTATTTCTGTGGTGATTAGTCTATCTGCCTATGGAGTTATTGCCTATGTGCAAAATCAGCTCGATATCTTACTAGTGATTGTAGCTATGATTGGTGGTCTTCTTGGCTTCTTTGTCTTTAACCACAAGCCTGCCAAAGTTTTCATGGGAGATGTAGGTAGCCTAGCCCTTGGAGGGATGTTGGCGGCTATTTCCATGGCACTGCACCAAGAATGGACTCTGCTTTTGATTGGTCTAGTGTATGTCTTTGAAACAACATCTGTTATGATGCAAGTCACCTACTTTAAGTTGACTGGAGGAAAACGTATCTTCCGTATGACACCAGTTCACCATCATTTTGAGTTGGGGGGCTTTTCTGGGAAAGGCCAAGCTTGGAGTGAGTGGAAGGTCGACTTCTTCTTCTGGGGAGTGGGCTTGCTCGCTAGTCTCTTGACTTTAGTTTTCATGTATTTGTTCTAAAAAGAGAGTGTGGAATCATCAGATAGAGAAGGATTAAGTTCCTTCTCTTTTCTATTTCCATCAGTTTATTGCATCCCCTTCTCAAAAATAGGTAAATTTATGGTAAAATGGAAATAGAAAGTTGAAATGATGAGTTATTTTAAAAAGTATAGATTTGACAAATCCAAGTTTAAGTTAGGGATGCGAACTTTCAAGACAGGGATCGCTGTTTTTTTAGTTCTCATGATTTTTGGTTTTTTTGGTTGGAAAGGACTTCAGATTGGAGCCTTGACTGCAGTTTTTAGTTTAAGAGAAGACTTTGATAAGAGTGTCCACTTTGGGACATCTCGTATTCTCGGAAATAGTATCGGTGGTTTTTATGCCCTGATTTTCTTTCTCTTAAATAATCTTTTTCACGGCGCCTTCTGGGTAACCCTCCTTGTTGTTCCAATTTGCACCATGTTAACCATTATGACAAATGTTGCAATGAACAATAAAGCAGGTGTTATCGGTGGAGTTGCGGCTATGTTGATTATTACCTTATCAATTCCGAGTGGAGAGACTATTTTGTACGTGTTTGCCCGAGTTTTTGAAACCTTTATGGGTGTTTTTGTTGCAATTCTTGTAAATTACGATATTGATCGTTTACGGAGCATTTTACTGAAAAAAACAAAATAATGTCACAAGATATAACATTATTGATTGACGATTGAATTTTTTTAGACTATAATAGACAGAAAGAAGGAAGTGTACATGAAGGAAAAAGAATTTCGTCGCAATATGGCAGTTTTTCCTATTGGTAGTGTTATGAAACTGACCGATCTTTCGGCGCGCCAAATTCGTTACTATGAAGATCAGGAATTGATTAAACCTGATCGCAACGAAGGTAATCGCCGGATGTATTCTTTGAATGACATGGATCGCTTATTGGAGATTAAAGATTATATCTCTGAAGGTCTTAACATTGCTGCCATCAAGAAAAAATATGCTGAACGTGAGGCGAAAGCCAAGAAACCAGTCAGTCAAACTGAGGTGCGCCGAGCACTTCGGAATGAGGTTCTTCAACAAAGTCGCTTTGCTTCTCAACAATCACCTTTTGGTCGCGGTTAGGCAACCGCTAGTAGTCAAATATAAGGAGAAAAAACATGCCAATCACAGCTGCAGATATTCGTCGTGAAGTTAAGGAAAAAAATGTAACCTTTATTCGTCTCATGTTTTCAGATATTTTGGGAACGATGAAAAACGTCGAAATTCCTGCTACAGATGAACAACTAGACAAGGTCTTGTCAAATAAGGCTATGTTTGATGGGTCTTCTATTGAAGGATTTGTCCGTATCAATGAATCAGACATGTATCTATATCCAGATTTGGACTCTTGGACAGTCTTCCCATGGGGAGATGAGAACGGTAGTGTCGCAGGATTGATTTGTGATGTCTATACAACAGAAGGGGAACCATTTGCAGGAGACCCTCGTGGCAATCTTAAACGAGCACTTCGCCACATGGAAGAACTTGGATTCAAGTCATTTAATTTGGGACCTGAGCCAGAATTCTTCCTATTCAAGCTAGATGAAAATGGAGATCCAACTCTCGAAGTGAATGACAAGGGTGGTTACTTTGATTTAGCACCTACAGACCTTGCAGATAATACCCGTCGTGAGATTGTGAATGTATTGACCAAAATGGGATTTGAAGTAGAAGCAAGTCACCATGAGGTTGCAGTTGGACAACATGAGATTGACTTTAAGTACGATGAAGTTCTTCGTGCTTGTGATAAGATTCAAATCTTTAAGTTGGTTGTGAAAACAATTGCTCGCAAGCATGGTCTTTACGCAACCTTTATGGCAAAACCAAAATTTGGTATCGCTGGTTCAGGGATGCATTGTAATATGTCCTTGTTTGATGCTGAAGGAAACAATGCCTTCTTTGATCCAAATGATCCAAAAGGTATGCAACTGTCAGAAACGGCTTATCATTTCCTTGGAGGTTTGATCAAGCATGCGTACAACTTTACAGCTATTACGAACCCAACAGTTAACTCTTACAAACGTTTGGTTCCAGGTTATGAAGCGCCGGTTTATATCGCTTGGGCAGGACGTAACCGTTCACCACTTGTTCGCGTGCCAG
>CAUSCX010000006.1:0-40257 GCA_963530385.1 uncultured Streptococcus sp.
CACAAACACTAAATTAAAAATGGAAGCTCCAAAAGCATTGAAAAATCGTGATAAACTCAAAACTCTGTAAGCTTGATTTCTTAGTAATAGTTTCATATAGATTCCTCTCTTTCTCACATACTACTTTTATGGTAGCTCTAGTATAGCATCAAGAATCTTACGAGAAGACATTTTTGAATATATGCAACAGACTAAACTGATAACGAAAACGATAGAATTTGTCTAATGCTAATAAGTATCTTCACAGTCCTATCGTTTCAAGTTATTTTATCTAGTTGCAGATATTCAACACTTCATGGCGCTTCTATAATAGTCAGCAGATTTGATACAACCAATCATCTCGAAAATACGGAGAGCGTCCTCCATCTTTCTCTGCCCTTCCTCTACTCTTCCTTGCTTACTATCAAGCAAACCTTCTACCCAGAGGTAGACTATTCGAAAATAGGTTTCATTTTCTTCAAAGAAGTTCTTTTCAATTTGTTTTTTGAAATAGAGGGCATTGGTAAAATCATCAATTTCAATACAGGCCATAAAAGCATTGAGGAGCAAGGTATGCATCATATTTCGATTTTTCCCAACTCCTTGCAAGAAATCTGACTTCCGCAACATTTCTCGAGTGTACTTTGTAAAAAGCTGCACCGATAAAAGAGGAGAGCAGGAAGAAAAGAACAACAGTTCATAGTGCCCCCAAATTTCGACAGAAAATAGATAATCATGTAGGACTCTTTCTTCCTCAGCAGTCAATATAACCGTCTCATCAATGGCTTTCAGATAGGATTTTATCAAAATAGCATTGAGAATGTGTTGCTGTCTATCTTTTGAAAAAGGAAGTTGTTGATATTCTCTCTGGTAGAGAGTGCGCAAGGATGTCAAATCTTGAGTGTCAATAGCCTCAACTATTCTGTTTCTAAATTCAGAATAGGCATCCTGATGAAAACCTCTCGCCAAAAATAACAATTCTTCCATACTCGCATGAATATTCTCCAAAGCTGTTATTAACTTTGGAGCAGATATTTCACTCTGACCATTTTCAAAACGCGACAATAAGGATGCTGAAAAGCGTTCACCTGTTGCTTTTCTCAAGGAAATTTTTCTTGATTCTCGTAGCTCTTTAAAAACTTTTCCTAAATTCTTCATCCTCTTACCACTCGTCTTTTATTTTTTCCTATTTTACCACATTTCCTAATAAATACTAGTTCCAAGCTAGCATTTACAATCTGCCACAGGCATGATACAATGAATAACATCAGATATACGAAGGAGAACTTATGAAAAAGAATATCTTGACAACCCTTGTAGCCGCTCTTCTCTACTTTCTCTGTATCGGAGTGGGGGTTCTACTAGGGAACCTTGTCGACCACACTGGAAATATGTTTTACGCCCCTGCCTTTTCTGCTCTTGTGGGTGGTAGCGTCTATATGATCCTTTTAGCAAAAGTACCTCGTTTTGGAGCGATTACTTCGATAGGACTTGTGATTTCTCTATTTTTCCTCGGGAGTAAGCATGGTGCCGGAGCCTTTCTGCCAGGAATTATCTGCGGTCTTGCAGCAGATGGCATCGCTCATCTTGGCCACTACAAAGATAAGGTTAAGAACCCTCTTTCCTTCCTAGTTTTTGCCTTTGGTACTACTGGTCCCATCCTACTCATGTGGTTGACCCCTCAAGCCTATATCGCAACTCTAGTCGCTCGTGGAAAATCTCAGGACTATATTGATCGCATCATGGTCGCGCCAAATCTCACTACCATTCTTCTCTTTGTAGCAAGCGTCCTTATCGGTGCTCTACTCGGTGCCTTGATCGGACAAAAACTTAGTAAGAAGTTTGCAGACAAAATGTGATAGAAAAAGAGCCACACAGCTCTCAGTAGATTGACAAACCCTTTCGGTAATTAAAGGAGCTTAGTTACTACATCTTGAAAACTCTTAGAAATGCTGAAACATGCTCTTTTTAAGAGTTTTTTTATTTTCTCTAGTAAAAGAAAAAGATTGAAGAAAATTATCCAAAATTGACTTTTTCTTCAATCTGAGAGCCAGTTAGCTCTTTTTTTATTTATGACTTAATTTCTTGGTCAAGAAGTCTCCCAAGAACTGAATTGTAAAGATAATCAGGATAATGATGAGCGTCGCAAGGACTGTTACATCATGATTGAAACGGTTAAATCCATAGGCGATAGCTACGTTACCGATACCACCTGCTCCGACCGCTCCCGCCATAGCTGTTTCACCAACTAGTGAAATCAAAGTCACAGTTGTCACACGGATCAAGTCTGGTAGACCTTCCGATAGGTAAACACCTACGATGTCCCAGAAAGTAGCTCCGCTAGCTTGAGCTGCCTCGATGACACCGCCATCTAGCTCTGCCAATACCACCTGTACCTGACGAGCAAAGAAGGCAAAGACTGCAAAAGATAGGGGTACAATAGCCGCATTTGGTCCGATACTTGTCCCTACGATTAGATGAGAGAAGGGTGACAAGACAGCCAAGAGAATGATGAATGGCACCGCACGGAAGATAGAGGTAATCTTGTCCAAAATCCAGAAAACAACTTTATTTTCCAAGACACCACCTGGAGCTGTCAAGACAAGGAAAAGCCCTGCAACCAGCCCTAGGAAACCTCCGATGAGGAAGGAAAGAACCGTCATATAAAGGGTCAAGTAGATTGCTGTTCCCCAGCCAGCTTGACCAGACCAACCCATCTTATAGACGTTTGGTAAGTATGCTTTAATCAATTCTGCCATCTTACTGTCCTCCCTTCAATACTTTTAGTTGCACACCAGCCTGACGGATAGCATCTTGAGCACTTGCCAAGGCTTCTTTTTCCCCTGACAAGACAACCACAAGTTCACCTACAGGAGTACCATCCAAAATTTCAATGTTTCCATAGAGAATATTGGCTGTTACTTGGTAGTGCTTGTACAATTCATTCAAAAGCGGCTCATCTGTAGAAGCGCCTGCATACTTGAGTTGTACCAAAATGCTGTTTTCAGATAAGTGCTCTACGATTTCTTGTTTCTCAATCTTGACCATAGCTTCATCGATACCTGTCGCAGTCGAGATAAAGTCCTGAGTCAATGGCTGCTTAGGATCTGAGAAGATTTCAAGAACGCTACCTTCTTCAATCAAGCGGCCATCCTGCATCACTGCCACACGGTTAGCAATATCTTTGACAATCTGCATCTCGTGTGTAATCAAGACAATGGTCAAACCTAGTTTACGGTTCAATTCTTGCAAGAGTGACAAGATTTGTTTCGTTGTCTTTGGATCAAGAGCTGAAGTTGACTCGTCTGAAATCAAGATTTTTGGATCATTGGCCAAGGCACGCGCAATAGCCACACGTTGTTTTTGACCTCCAGATAGTTGTGAAGGATAGTTTTCGGCACGGTCAGCCAAGCCCACCAAGTCCAACAACTTAGCTACTTTAGCCTTCTTTTCTTCCTTGCTGAGTCCAGAGTGTTTAAGGGCAAAGGCTACATTTTCCTCTGCTGTTTTCTGGCTCATCAGGTTAAAGTGTTGGAAAATCATCCCGATATCTTGACGTTTATGACGTAATTGCTCAGCAGTTAAGGTAACCTTGCCATCAAAAATTACATCATTATCTACAGTAATTCGACCTGCAGATGGTTTTTGCAAAAGGTTAATCACACGAACTAGGGTTGATTTCCCTGCTCCAGAATATCCAACGATTCCGTAGATATCCCCTTCTTGGATGTGAATGGTCACATCCTTGACCGCTGTGATGGTTCTCTTCTTTTGGTGAAAAGTCACATCGATCTGATCTAACTTGATAATATCTCTACTCATAGCTTCTAATCAGCTCCTCTACTAATTCAATATGGGTGTAATAATCGGCGATTCGTACATTCTCGTCTCCACCATGGTCTCGACTATTAGCATTTCCTAGACCAAAGGCAACCATAGGTACTTCTAATGCATCGAATACCGTATGCATAGGACCTGTCCCAGCAGTTGTTGGCAAGACAGATACGCCCTGTGGATAGAATTTCTTGGCTAACTCGATAACATTGAGAATAGATGGTGCACTCATATCGCTTCGATAACTCATCTCACCCAAGGTATAGTATAATTCTACCTTATCAAAGCCGTTTTTGTCTAGTTGTTTCCGGATTTTATCCAAAACATCATGTGGGTCCAAGCCAGGAACCAAACGAACTTCTATCTTGGCACTAGCCTCTGCTGGTAGAATCGTTTTAACTCCTTGCCCCTGATAACCAGACTGAATCCCCTCGATATTGAGGGCTGGCTCAAAGAAGAAACGTTTGAGAAAGGCTGTACGTTCCTCTTGTAAAAGTGGCAATTCCAAGCCATAAATCTGGCTGATTTCTTCTGGATTGCGTTGAGCATAGGTTTCAACCAAGGCTAACTCACGTTCGTTAGGCTCTTGGACCTCATCGTACAAGCCCTCAACTAAAATACGTCCATCTGCAGCTCGCAAACTGATCAAGGCTTGAATGAGATACCAAGGCGCTGACTCTACAATGCCGCCATAGCTAGAGTGGATATCCACATCGGCACTCTTGACCTTAGCATCAAAGGTTACAATTCCTTTGTTCCCACCAGAGATTTCTAGCTGTTCCAAGGCATTTTTGGTCCCTTGTTCCCAGACCAATAAATCTGCACCACGAAGCTTGTCCGCATGTTTTTCTAAATATTTGTCCAAGTCCATAGAGGCAGACTCTTCAGCTCCTTCCATGATGAAACTGATATTGACTGGTAGATCATCATGATGCTGCATGTATTTTCTAAGAGCACTCAAGCGGGCAGTGATATGTCCCTTATCATCATCAACCCCGCGTCCATACATGATGCCATCACGCACAGAAAGCGTAAATGGATCCTCTGTCCAGACTTGGTCGCCATCCGCAGGTACTGTGTCATAGTGGTTGTAGAAAATGATAGTCTTGGCATTTGGGCGTGAACTTTTAAAATGCGCCATGACAAAGGGTGCCGTATAACTCTCATCAATCTCGACCTCTGCACCTACACGCTTGAAAATTTCGCCTAGATAACGAGCCACTTCTTTCAGGCCGACTTGTTGGGCAAAGACTGATTTTTTAGAAATCAAGGTCCGCAAAACTTCAAAGTAATGTTGCGCTACATGATCCTTTTCAAACTTTTCAATTTGTTCTTCTTGGCTAGGGAAAACCATTTTCTCTCTACCTTTCTACTAGGACTTGTACCTTTGGAATCAATACAAGTGGATGTTCCTTTTCTTTAGTCTCTATATAAAAGCAAGAGGTGGAAAAAATCTCTCCCACCTCCCTGTGTTTATTACCAAACTGGTTGATCCAAGCCGTCTGAAGTTTCTTCGATGACTTTTTTAACTTCATCAGTATGGTAAGCTGCGATAATTTTCTTGATTGCATCAGCTTTAGGTGATGATTCCCAATCTTTTTTCGCAACGATGATATTGTACCATTGTTTTGAGTTTTCGTCAGCTTGCTCTTTAAAGAGTGCTTTCTTGTAGTCCAATTTTGCTTCTGTAACAAAAGTGTTGTTTACAACTGCTGCATCAACTGAAGTCAATGAACGAGCTGTTTGGCTAGCGTCCAACTCAGTGATTTTCAAGTTCTTTGGATTTTCTTTGATGTTTGCGATGGTAGCAAGTTCAGTTCCTGAAACATCCAATTTAATCAAACCAGCTGATTGAAGAAGGTAAAGGGCACGGCTTTCGTTAGTAGCATCGTTTGGAATAGCAATTTCACCGTTGTTTGGGATTTCTTCTACTTTAGTGTACTTGTTTTCTTCACCATTTTTACCTGAGTAAAGGCGGATTGGTGAGATATAAGTATCTGCAATCGCTACAAGGTCTTTACCGTTTTCTTTGTTCCAGTTGTTCAAGAAGTTGTAGTGTTGGAAAGCGTTCAAGTCTACTTCACCATCAGCAGTTGCTTTATTTGGTTGTGAGTAGTCTGTAAACTCTGTGAATTCCAATTTAATTCCGTCTTTTTCAACCAATTCTTGGACTTTGTCCCAGCGTGCTTCTTCTGAACCGCTACGGTTAACAGTCGCGATTTTAACTGTAGTTGTGTTGTCTGCTTTCTTGTCTGAATTTCCGCAAGCTGCAAGTGCAAGGCCTGCTACTGTAGCGATAGCTGCTACGCCTAACCATTTTTTAATTTTCATGATTCGTTCTCCTTTAAAAATAATACTGTAATAGTATCTCACACTTTATTTGATTTCGCAAATTGTTATTAGATAGGCAGACATATAGTTTGAAACTATATGCCTAAAAGTTATAAAATCATCCACCTACGAGAGAATGGATGATTTAAAAGCTTATTTAATATCAGCTTCTGCTGGGAGGTAAGAACCACCAAAGAACTGTTGAGATAATTTTTCAAGCGTTCCGTCTTTGTAGAGTTCTTGGATGCGTTTGTCAACAAATGATTTCAATTCATCTTGACCTTTTGCAAGAAGTGGATAAACGTAAGGTTGTTGGTCGCTTGGAAGTTCGATGACTTTCAAGTTATCCAAACCTTGGTTTTTGATAACTGTTTCTACACCGATTTTATCAAAAATCTTGTAGTCAAATTGTCCATCGCTCAAACGTCCCATGATTTGTTGGAAGTCAGCTTTTGTATAGTTAAGGACAGTTGGGTTATCTGCGTGTTGTTTGTTATATTCTTCCAATTGTTTAGCTGATGTTGTTCCTTGAACGACTTCAGTAGATTTTCCACCGATATCATCAAGCGATTTGATGCTGTTATCATCTTTCTTAACTACGAGAACGTTAGGGTTTTTAGCAGTTGGTGCTGCGTAAAGATATTTTTCTGCACGTTCTTTAGTGTAGCTGATGTTGTTAACCGCCATTTGGTAACGATCTGCGTCAAGGCCTGCAAAGATTCCTGACCATTCTGTCTTTTCAAACTTGACATCATATTTGTCAGAGTCTTTAAAGATCGCACGAACAACCTCAATCTCAAAACCAGTCAACTCACCGTTTTCTTCATAGTTAAATGGTTTTGGTGACGCGTTAGTTGCTACAACGATTTCTTTTTTACCAGATGTTGCTTCACCAGATGCAGCATCTTTCTTTTCACCACCTGAGCAAGCTGCCAATACACCTGCGGCTACAAGCCCTAGGGCAGCAAGTGATGAATACTTAACGATTTTTTTCATGATATTTCCTCCAAAATAGAATACAATCTTATCTTAACAGAAAAAAAGGAATTACGCTATTATATGATTTCTATATTTGTGATAGGTTTTCTTTATGGCTGATTAAAAGACCAAACGTAGGACTGCTATCAAGACCACTCCAAAGAGAACAGTCCCTACCAGATTGCGGTAACGAAAGGCTACAAAGGCCGTTGGAAAGATTGCTAAAAAATCTAACCACTTTATCCGCGGAAGGCTTCCAACTTTTCCTGTCACCACACTTGAAAGAATCAAGGCAAAGATAATAGAAACTGGTAGAAATTTCAAAAAGCGCTCTACGATAGGCGGCAAACCCTTGTACTTGGCTAGGATAAAAGGAATCATTCTTGGAATCCAAGTCACCAAGCCAGAAAAGACAATTGCTAATAAAATATACTTACTGACCATCCAAGACCACCCCCATGGTACAACCTAGCAAGGTCGCAAACAGAACAGCTAATGACTGAGACACCACCGTCAAGAGCAAAAAGAAAGATACAGCTACAACTGCTAAAATTATGAAAAGATTACGCAAAGGAATCCGTTTTTGCATAATCTGAAACTGGGAAGTAAAAATCCCAATAAACATCCCCACTAGGGCAAAATCTAAGCCAAAAATTTCTGGATTTGGTAGAAGTCCACCTAGAGCAGTTCCGACAACAGTTCCGACAAACCAAGCCACATAGCTGTTAAGGTTGTTCCCGTGCATCCACATAGGATTGACCTTATCCGTATGCACCAACTCGCCCATCAAAACGCCATAGGTCTCATCGGTCAAGAGGCTGGACATGCCGATATTGTGCCAGAGGCTGGTATGACGAAAATAGGTCGATGCATGCAAACTCAGCAAAAAGAGACGCAGATTAATCAAAAAGACCGTCATCGCAATAGCAGCTACTGGAGCTTGAACTGCAATCAAAGCTATCATGGCAAACTGAGCGCTCCCAGCATAAACAAAGAGACTCATCAGACCCATTTCTACTGGTGTCACATAGGGCGAACCGATAATCCCACAGGCAAGACCGATGCTAACATAGCCCAGAGCAGTCGGTACCGCAGCCTGCACACCCTCCCAAAATCCTTTTTCTTTCATAGACTTCCTCACTAATCATTCCTTCAGCGACTGCTTTCCAAACAGTCACAGCAAACATTATTATAACATATTCGTAAAATAGAAAAAAGTCTGCTGATTGACAAGAACAGAAAAAGACTGGAAACCAGTCTCATGATACAACTTATAAACTATTTTAGATTTAATACCCAAATACCAATAAACTAATAATGATTAAAAATGTATTCCACAAGATATGAAGAACCATTGGCCAATAAACTGAACGAGTATAACGAAATAGCATACAGAACAAGAGACCTGCTCCCGCATAAACTATGAAATCTGTTAACACCCAGCCATACTGTAAAACATGGATAAGACTAAAGAGTGTGGAGGAAACGACGACATCAACATAATACTTTTTAAATTTGGACAATGCCGTCATCAGAAGCCCACGAAAAACTAATTCTTCAACGATAGGAGCAATGAGACTGCCATAGAGAATGCGCATTATAAAGTAACTAATTCCTGTCAAATTAGCTGCTTCTTTCATCATTTCGTTCCCATTTTGCGTGCTAGGAAAAATCAGAGTCGTTATATTTACCCACACAAACATCAGTATAAAGAAAAGAAAGAAGACACCCAGATAAGCCCAACGAAACTGGAAGCGACCGCATTCTTTCCAACCTTGACTCTTTACAAGAACCACTGTAGCAGCAATCCCCTCAAGGGCGATCAACAAAATTTGTAAGCCATAAAATCCAAAATCTGATAATTGGTTAACAAATTCTAACCTTGCTATAAAATTGAAAATTAAGTAATAGATGGTTATTATCAAAACAGTTGACAAGTAGAATTTCGTTTCTTTCCTTTTCATCGTTGATCCTTTTAAGTTTTAGTTACACCATCTTCCAGCTAAACTTACCCAAATCCCTTTTATCCAATCAAAAGCACCGCAATTAGGACTTTTCCCTTGATTTAAGATTCTTAAAACCCACTAAAATAACAAGGGCAGAATTTGAGCAATGGCATTATCAACTATATGCAGTCCAATAGACCAATAAATAGACTTTGTCACTCTAAAAAAGACTGCCATTATTAGACCACCACCCATATATACGAAAAAGTCTGTCAAGACCCAACCATGACTACTGATATGCAAAATGCCAAATAAAGCAGCCGAACCAAGCACATCCAGTCCCCATTTCTTCCCTTTTTCCAGAGCTGTCATCACCAATCCACGATAGATCATCTCTTCAAAAATGGGACCTGCAATCACTGGATAGAAAAAATACATCAAAAATGCAGTAGGACCTGTAAAAGTAGGAAGATCCAGTTGATAAGAAATTGCATTTTGGGTAGGTGGGAAAAGAATAGCTTTAACGAAATTCCAAACAAAAAAAGCTAGAAGAGCTAAAAAGAAATAGAAAAGATAGGACACTTTAAATTTTCTGCTATTGATTTGTTGCCATTTTCCTGACCAAATCATGGCAACAAGAGCAAGCAAAACCACAAGAAAATTCAACATCATATCCGAAAAGTAATAGCCAAAATCAGATAGGCCAGCAGCCAAGTCGCTGTGTAAAACCAGACGGATGAAGAACTGGTCCGCAATGATAAGTAGAATAGCTACAAACAAGTAGTAACGTGAGATTATCTTTTTCATATATCACCCTTCTAAAATCCAAACACCAATAAGCTAACAATAAGCAAGAAGGTATTCCATGAAGCATGTAAAGCTATGGTCCAATAAATAGAGCGTGTACAGCGAAACATCATGCAAAATATCAAGCCCATTACAAAGTAGAGTATGAAATCTGTCGTTATCCAACCATGCTGTAAAACATGCATAGCGCCAAATATGCCAGCAGAAACAAGAACATCAATATAGTAGTTTTTAAATTTAGACAAGCATGTCATCAAAAAACCACGACACACTATTTCTTCTGCTATAGGTGCGATAAGGCTACCGTAAAGTACACGCGTAATAAAATAGCTAAAGCCAGTTAAACTGGTGGCTACTTCCACTACCGTACTTCCATTTTGCGTACGAGGAAAGATACGAGTTGCTAGATTTGCCCACACAAATAATAAGAAAAAAGAAAGAATGAAAACACCCAGATAAGACCAACGAAACTGGAAACGACCATACTCTTTCCAATGTTCACTTTTGACAAAAATAATTGTAGATACAGTTCCCAGAATAAGTACCAATAAAACCTGAAACACATAGTAGATCTCATCAGACAAAGCTACAGTAAAATCTAAGTCTGGTATGACATTAAAAATGAGGTAATAGGTCAAAAGCAACAAGCCAGTTGCTAGGTGAAATTTCATTTCTTTCATTTTCTTTATTTAATTACTTCCTATACTATTTTATCGACGACGTCTTAACCACTCACCTGTTGGCTCTACAGCCCAAGCAAAAGCACCACGATGAGGACTCTTCACTTGATTTAAGATTTTGAAAATCCTCTAAAATAACAAAGGAAGTATATGCACGATACCGTTATAGACTATATGCAGTCCAATAGGCCAATAAATAGACTTTGTCACTCTAAACAAGACCGCAAATATAATACCGCCGCCCATATATACGAAAAAGTCTGTCAAGACCCAACCATAATTACTAATGTGCAAGATTCCAAACAAAGCAGCAGAACCAAGCACATCCAGTCCCCATTTCTTCCCTTTTTCCAAAGCGGTCATCACCAATCCACGATAGATCATCTCTTCAAAAATAGGGCCTGCAATCACAGGATAGAAAAAATACATCAAAAACGCCGTAGCGCCTGTAAAAGTCGGAGCAGCGAGTTGGTAAGCAAGTCCATTTTGGGTAGGTGGGAATAGGAAAAATTTAATAAAATTCCAAATAAATAAAGCAAGAAAAGCTAAAAAAGAATAGAAAAGATAGGACCCTTTAAATTTTCTACTATTGATTTGTTGCCATTTTCCTGCCCCTACCATAAAAACAAAAACAAGCAGAACCACAAGGAATTTCAACATCATATCCGAAAAATAATAGCTAAAACCAGATAGATTAGCAGCGAATTCACTGTGCAGAACCAGATAACTGAAATACTGGTAAGCAATGACAAGTAGAATGACCACAAAAAAGTAGTAGCGTGAGATTATCTTTTTCATTCTTTTTCTCCTATACTATGAAATAAAGAAAGCCCCTACCCAAGAAAAAAGCAAGGGCTTTAGATGTTAATAGAAACGACGACGATCAGGATCAGACTCAGGCATAAAGTAAAAAAAGTGATCAGCAAAGTTAGAATTTCTCCAAAACGATCCTATTCCTCCCCAATTTCCACCGCCTGGAATTTTCACAATATCGACGACATTTCCTCCGTAAACCTTCTCCAACTCCACTTCTGTTAGTTCCATTGTTTCTGCAAATTGTAAATTCAACATCATTTACACTCCTTCAATTATTTTATTCGTAAACCACTTCTGCGACCTAGGATTTACTTCAAGTGCTTTACAAGAATAGTATAGCACGGAAATCAGTCTATTTTAGAAAATCGCATATTTGATATTTTTTCTTATGGAAATTTCACATTTGCGATTTTTATAGAATTGACTCTTTCACTGGTATAATAAAGATGCTATCAACAAGGAGGAAAACGATATGAAGAAAAGAAAAATTCAACTAATGCTTCTACTCATTTCAGAGTGGGTTATTATCATTCCATTTCTAACTAATCAATAAGTTTTTGGTATTGCTGGAAGCGTAATTCAAAAAGGGCTGTTAATTGTGGATTTCCTAATATTTGCAGAGATTGGATAAAGTATTCAATCTCTTTTTGATTGCTTCCCTTGGTCTGAAGGAAAACACTCAATTTTTTTAAAAATTGCCATGATACTTTCTCAAAAACATCATAGGGACGCAGCATACTCTCCAACTCAGCTTCAAAGATTGGGATGTAAGAGAAAAGTTTGCGCTCCATGAACTCTGAGATGATATTGAGATACCCACTCTTCATATACAGTCGATTGTGTACTAACTCTTTAAATTCCTTGGATTTTTCAAGTAAGGAGGTTGATAAAAAGATCAGATCTTGATTGCTCAAAAAAGGCATGGTATTGCAAAAGATATAGAGTTCAAACCAGGTCCAAGACTCAATAGCGTAGAGATAGGTGGTCAAAAACTCGCTATCCTCCTCTGCTAGTGGGTAGCTTTTATCTAGTGAATGGATAGCATCTTTAATCACAATAGAGTTCAAACGACGATAGGTCTGCGCCATCTGTTCTTGCTCGACTTCCTCCAAGAGTTGCTCTAAACCAGCTATATCTTGATGGGCAAAGCGATCCACAATCCTTCTACCAATTCGCATATGTGGAGATTCTTGGTAGTTGTTGAGTTTGTGTCCAAACTCATCAAAGGTCATATTGATTCCTTGGATAGCTAGAATTAACTTATCCGCAGACAGCATAGACTGCCCTAGTTCAAACTTGGATAGCTGAGATGCTGTTAGTCCAGCACAAGCCACATCTGACTGCTTAAGCTTTCTCGCCAGTCGCAATTCCTTGTAAAATTCTCCTAATTCCTGTTTTTCAATCATGAGCAAACTCCCTTTTTAAGATACTCTTTACTATTCTATTCGTAAAAACTTTTACTTTTTTAACATATTATAAAATATTTTAGCAAAAAAGCCAGCCCCAAGCTGACTCTTTATTCTATGGTATCAAAAGCGAGACTTGGTTTGGCATTGAGGTCTAAGTCTGCAAAGTTTTCTTTGTTCCACTCACTAACGCTAGCATAGGCAATCATACCCGCATTGTCTCCGCAAAGTCGCAGAGGTGGAATGGTGACCTTGACATCTGTGATTTCAGCTGCTAAACGTTCTCTGAGACCTTTATTAGCTGCCACACCACCAGCCACAACTAGAGTTTTAACAGGGTATTTTTCTAAGGCCTTCTTGGTTTTTGCCATGAGAATATCCATAACTGCTGCTTGGAAGGAAGCGCACAAGTCCTCTGTCGACAAGTTTTCTCCTTTTTGCTCGGCATTGTGGTGAAGATTGATAAAGGCAGACTTCAAACCTGAAAATGAAAACTCCAGATTATCTTCCTTAATCATGGCACGAGGGAAATCATACACATCCTGCCCCTGATGAGCAAGTTCATCGATCTCCCGACCTGCTGGATAGGTCAAACCCATGACACGACCGACCTTATCATAGGCCTCGCCAACCGCATCATCTCGAGTTTCACCAACGATCTTGTAATCACCAGCCTCAGAAACATAGACCAACTCTGTATGTCCGCCACTGACTAAAAGGGCTAGTAAGGGGAACTCCAAGGGCTCGACACTTTGAGCCACCATGAGGTGGCCAGCCATGTGGTTAACGGGAATCAGGGGAAGGCCATGTGCCCAAGCAAAGGCCTTAGCAGCTGACAAACCAACTAACAAGGCTCCGACCAAGCCTGGTCCGTAGGTAACCGCAACAGCTGTCACGTCCTCTTCGGTAATTCCTGCTTCTGCCAATGCCTCCTCGATACAGGCTGTAATGACCTCGACATGGTGACGACTGGCTACTTCTGGCACCACGCCACCAAAACGTTTGTGACTCTCAATTTGACTAGCAATGACATTGGACAAGAGCTCATCGTCGTTTTTCAAGACAGCAACACTGGTCTCATCGCAAGATGTCTCAAATGCTAAAATATATCTATCCTTCATCTATTTCTCTCTTCATGATAATGGCGTCCTCGACTGGATCATGGTAATAGGCCTTTCTCTCAGCGATGACTGACATTTTTTCTTTCTTGTAAAATGCTTGCGCTCGGTGGTTGGACTTTCTGACTTCGAGGAAAATCTCCCTGTCTGTCGGCAATGTTGCAAACAAGGCCGAGGCTATCCCCTGACCTTGATAGGCTTTTTTGACAGCAATTTGCAAGACTTCTGCTTCAAAGATATTTTCCTGAACAGCTAGAAAACCTATCACTTCTATCCCATCGTAGGCTAAAGCATACCAGGTCTGGTCTTGAGACAGGTCTGCTTGGATTTGTTCCAGAGTCCAAGGACTGACTGGGTAAACATCTGCCATAACAGCATAGATAGCTTGAGCCAAGTCAGGTTGCTGTTGGATTCGTTTGATCTCTATCATAGGCGTTTAATGTAAGACTCGCCAGACTCGGTGTGATTCTTGAGCCAGTTTTCCTCAGCTTCGACACGCTTAAGGTAATTCGGCACAAAATCATGCAAGGAGTCTTCTTCCTTGTCCCAAGCCCAAAGAGCTAGATTCGCTGCATTTGGCAGGGTTTCTTGGTAGTTGGCTTGTGGCAATTGTTCTTGGATTTGATCCACAAAGGCTCCAACTTCTCCAACAAAGGTTACCTGCTCAGCATCCTTGACTTTTTCTAACACCTCTTCAAAAGATAGGTGCGCTTCTGGAAAAACTGGTTGGGCATTTTCATAAAATCCTGCATAAACATTATTGCGACGCGCATCCATCAAGGCAACGAAGAATCCTTCTTGCTGATGTGGCACCAGTGCCAAGAGGCTAGACATGCCAACTAACTCGATGTTCAGAGTATGAGCCAAAGTCTTGGCAGTCGCTACTGCGATTCGCAAACCTGTGTAGCTACCTGGCCCCTCTGCCACTACGATTCGATCCAAATCCTTGGGTGTCAAATCCAAACTTGCCATCAAAAAATCGATAGCAGGCATCAGAGTGATACTGTGATTTTTCTTGATATTAATAGTCGTCTCGGCAAGAAGCTGCTTGTCCTCTAAAATAGCTAGAGAAAGAGCCTTGCTGGACGTATCAAAAGCTAATACTTTCATAACACATTCCTATCTTTTTGTCTGCTTACTATTATACTACAAAAGAAGGCACATGGGAATTTTCTTTGTTTTGTATCAAAAATCACAGTGAAAAGAAATCCTCAAAAAAATCGCAACTTTTCCTTTTCGTTTCCGAATATAAAAGTGAACAAGAAAAAAGGAGGAACGTTCAATGACAAATTTCGAAAATATTGACAATCAATTTGTATCGCTATCTGAAAATGAATTATCAGATATTGATGGTGGTCTCGCTCCTTTGGTTATCTTTGGTGTAGCAGTTTCTTGGAAAGCTGTTGCTGGCGGAACAGCACTTGTAGGCTCTGGCTTAGCAGCTGGTTATTTTTTAGGAGGTTAGTATGATTAAAGATTTAGACAAATATCATGAAATTTCTAATAAAGAATTGCAAGAAATCAAGGGTGGTTTTGGTGTAGGTGTTGGTATAGCTTTATTTATGGCAGCTTACACCATTGGAAAAGATCTCCGTAAAAAGTTTGGATAAGTCATGCTAGATAAAAGACACATTTATAGAAGGATGAATTTTATTTTCTTCATCTCTTACAGTTTGATCAGTATTCTCAACGATTTAAGCATTACTACTATACTATTGCCAATTGATTTATCTGTTTGTATTGTTTTATTTTTATGCTTCAACTCTATTTTTGAACAGAACAATCACTACTATAAAAACAAGGATAGGTCCTGAAAATATAACCTCTGTTTGAGGGAAAATTGGACACTAAATTTGAGAAAAAGTTGAAAAATTCACCCTATCTTAATAGTTGGGGTGGATTTTTTTGTAACTAGATTCGCTATCTTTTTATACCCTATTAAAGATAGATATTCGTTCAATCAGCAGATATAAATAAACAACTGAAGTTAAGTATTCAAACCAAAGTAAAATACAAGCCAGACCACATAGGTTACAAGAAGGAGAAAAATGGAATACAGTGTTACAAAGATAATTTTCCAGTGTACAGCTGTTTTTCTATGTTCCAGCCGAACAAATAGTAGATTGCCACCATAAACACAGGCAACAAAAACAGCAAATACCAAGAGACGAATCGCAATAGCTAGTTGAAACATAGAGAGCCTCCTTTCTCCAATTCTAAAGGCAAATATTTCAAAATCATCATCTAATAAAAAGGTGAAAATAGCCTCAATAGGAGCCCAAGCAGTTGTAGCAATATGTAGAATTTCCATCCAAATAGGTGAAACACAAAATCAAGCATAGCTAGTCCCCCTTAATCAAGAAAAACCTCTTTTCTAACTTCATTATAGCACTTGTATCTGAAGTCTTCAAATACTTATACAAGGCAAAATAAAACCCATTTCAAGCTCCTTACTTCCATGTTTCCTGCTTTTACTAATTCCCCTTTTTATGTTATAATTGAGATAATTGTAACGAATCAAGGTCAATAAAGACAAAAAATGAACTGGAATCAAACCAGCTTCAAACTGAGCATTTTTGAATATAGCTGACCTGAAAGCAGAAAGGAAACATATGATTTACAAAGTTTTTTATCAAGAAACAAAAGACCGCAGCCCACGTCGTGAAACAACACGCTCACTATACTTAGACATCGATGCTAGTTCAGAACTTGAAGGACGTATCGCTGCCCGCCAACTTGTCGAAGAAAATCGTCCAGAGTACAACATCGAGTATATCGAACTCTTGTCTGACAAATTACTAGACTACGAAAAAGAAACTGGCGCATTCGAAATTACGGAGTTCTAATATGGCCTACACTCTTAAACCAGAAGAAGTTGGCGTTTTTGCTATTGGTGGTCTAGGAGAAATCGGTAAAAATACATACGGAATCGAATATCAAGACGAAATTATCATCGTTGATGCAGGGATTAAATTCCCTGAGGATGACCTACTTGGTATCGACTACGTTATCCCTGATTACTCTTATATTGTAGAAAATATCGACCGCGTCAAGGCTCTCTTGATTACACACGGACACGAGGACCATATCGGTGGGATTCCTTTCTTGCTCAAGCAAGCAAACATCCCTATCTATGCTGGTCCACTGGCTCTTGCCTTAATCCGTGGCAAACTCGAAGAGCATGGACTTTTGCGCAATGCTACACTTCACGAAATCAACCACAACACGGAGTTGACCTTTAAAAACCTTAAAGCAACTTTCTTTAGAACAACCCACTCGATTCCAGAGCCATTGGGAATTGTCATCCACACACCTCAAGGGAAAATCGTCTGTACAGGTGACTTCAAGTTCGACTTTACACCAGTTGGTGAACCTGCAGACTTGCACCGTATGGCAGCCCTAGGTGAAGATGGAGTGCTTTGCTTACTCTCTGACTCGACCAATGCTGAAGTGCCAACCTTTACAAACTCTGAAAAGGTTGTCGGCCAGTCGATCATGAAGATTATCCAAGGTATCGAGGGACGTATCATCTTTGCATCCTTTGCCTCAAATATCTTCCGTCTCCAACAAGCAACGGAAGCTGCTGTTAAGACTGGTCGTAAAATCGCTGTCTTTGGGCGCTCTATGGAAAAGGCCATTGTCAATGGAATTGAGCTTGGCTACATCAAGGCACCTAAGGGAACCTTTATCGAGCCAAATGAAATCAAAGATTACCCTGCAGGTGAGATTCTGATCCTCTGTACAGGTAGCCAGGGTGAACCTATGGCGGCTCTCTCTCGTATCGCTAACGGAACTCACCGTCAAGTGCAACTCCAACCTGGTGATACTGTTATCTTCTCATCTAGTCCAATTCCAGGAAACACCACTAGCGTTAACAAGCTGATTAACATCATTTCTGAAGCTGGTGTTGAAGTCATCCATGGTAAGATTAACAACATCCATACATCTGGACACGGTGGCCAGCAAGAGCAAAAACTCATGCTCCGCCTCATCAAGCCCAAATACTTCATGCCTGTTCACGGTGAATACCGCATGCAGAAAGTTCACGCTGGGCTAGCGGTGGATACTGGCGTAGAGAAGGACAATATCTTTATCATGAGTAATGGTGATGTGCTTGCCCTCACTGCAAACTCTGCCCGTATCGCAGGCCATTTCAATGCTCAGGATATCTACGTCGACGGAAATCGTATCGGCGAAATCGGTGCAGCTGTGCTTAAAGATCGTCGCGATCTATCTGAAGATGGTGTTGTACTAGCTGTCGCAACCGTTGACTTCAAGTCTCAGATGATCCTATCTGGACCAGATATTCTCAGCCGTGGATTTGTCTACATGAGAGAGTCTGGTGACTTGATTCGCCAAAGCCAACGCATCCTTTTCAATGCTATTCGTATCGCATTGAAAAACAAAGATGCCAGCGTCCAGTCTGTCAATGGCGCTATCGTAAATGCCATTCGACCATTCCTTTACGAAAATACTGAACGTGAACCAATCATCATTCCGATGATTCTCACACCAGATGAAGAATAAGAAAAAATTCTCTGAAATCCTATGACTTCAGAGAATTTTTGTTATTTCACGACAAGCTCGTAACGAGTTTTGCTGGTGAAAGTTTGGCCTGCTTTGAGAATAACTTGATCTTTAAGGTCGCTATGAATAGCATCTGGCAAAGCCTGTGCTTCTAGAGCAATTCCATTGTGCTGAATCATTGGCTGGCCAGCGATGATGACACTCTCATCCACAAAGTTTGCTGTATAAACTACAAAGCAAGGGGCTTCTGTCTTAAAGAGTAAGAAACGACCTGAGTTTTGTTCATAGAGGAAACCAGCATTGTCATGTCCTGCAGGCAGAGCAAATGGATGGTCCAAACCAGATACGAGTTGAATTTGCTCATCTTCTTCTGCAAAGATATCCTTCAACAAGGCACCATTATAGATATGTTTGACTACATCACGATTAGCATCTGGGGTTTTAGCTGGAACACCGTCAGGAGCGATTGGGTAAATACCTTCTGTATTCAGTTGGAAGACATGGCGGTCAACTGTCTGCGTGAAATCACCAGATAAGTTAAAATAGCTATGGTTGGTTGGATTAACCAAGGTATCCTGGTCTGTCGTCACCTTGTAGCTAACTTCGTAGGCACCACTTTCTTCCAAATTGTAGCTAATCCAGATCTGAAGATTGCCAGGGAAACCTCCTGTCCCGTCTGCTCTTTCTGTGTAAAGAGTCAAACCATGATCATTCACTTCGACTAGCTCAAACAAGCTAGAATCCCAACCAGTTGAACCACTGTGGTTACAGTTGCTAGCATTGTTGACTTCGAGTTCATAGGTCTTCCCATTGAGTTCAAATGTCGCACCTGCGATACGACCCGCAACTGGACCTACACTTGCTCCATGTTTAGGGCTATTGCCCACATAGCTTTCGAAATCGTCAAAACCTAGGATAACATTGGCAAAATTTCCAGCCTTATCTGGAGTTACATAACGTAAAATTGTCGCTCCATAGGTCATGATTTCCAGTTGGTATCCTGCCTTCGTTTCAAAACGGTAAGCGAGGACATCCTTGCCATCAACTTTCCCAAATACACGTTCTGTGTATGCTTTCATCCTTCTCTCCTTTTTCTATTTCAATTAAGTAAACAAACCATAGAAAGCGCATTCACTCTCTATGGTTTTATTGTATGATTTACAGACACCTTTGTCAAGAAACCATAGATATTTTATTAACAAAAGTCGTTTCTTCTATTTCTGATCTATGCTTCTACACGTTCAGTCCATGAAGTAGCTGTTGTTTGAAGTACTTTATTGAGTTCATCAATGTTTTCAAATCCAGTTGTACGAAGCCATTCGCGAGCTGCCGCTTCTCCATCTTTGATGTAAGCTTCAACAGATCCAGCCCATGTTGCACGTCCACAAAGAACACCATTGAAGTTTGCACCTGATTCGTGAGCAAATACAAGAGTTTCTTGGAAGAGTTTAGCGGATACACCTGCACTCAAGTAGATGTATGGAAGGTTAGTTGCTTCGTCTTGAGCTTTGAAGAATGCTGCTGCTTCTTCACGTGTATGAACGATTTCGCCATCACCAAAACCTTCAACATATTTCACGTTAACTGGAACTTCTACTTTCAAGACATCGATGTTGAAGCGTGGGTCTGAGAAGACTTTCATAGCACCGATAACCTTGTGTGGTTTTACTTTAGCGTATTCTGCAGAACCTGCATCCGCAATCTTTTCATCGTAAGCCAAGATTTCAAGGAAGAATGGAATATCTTCCGCCACACACTCAGAACCGATACGTTCGATGTAGGCTTGTTTTTGTTGGTTGAGTTCATCAGAGCTATCTACGTCATAGTAAAGCAAGAACTTAACAGCATCTGCCCCTTGTTCTTTGATACGTTTTGCAGACCAAACATCCAAGCAGTCTGGCAAGCGTTTTGTACTTGTTGTGTCGTATCCAGTTTTCTCATAAGCAAGGAGAAGACCAGCTTTTTCATCAAGAGCTTTTGTAGCTGGAAGTCCATACTCAGGGTCAAGAAGCATAGATGAAGCGTATTTTGTCAATTCATCCGCTACCAAGACTTTAAGTTCTTCCATTTGAGCTACTGTTGGCTCTTCTGTTTGGTATTGAGCCATAAGGCGCTTCAAAGCACCACGTTGGTCAAAAGCAAGAGCTGAGATGATCCCATTCTCGTCTGAGAGTTTTTGCATGCAAGCACGTTTATTTGGGCTTAATGTTAATTTACTCATAAATAACTCCTTATTTTTCAAACTCGTGAATAATAACACCTTGAACGACGCGGTTCACTGTACCTGTAGGTGATGGTGTATCTGGTCTGTTACCAACTTTAAGTGAAGTCAAGAGAGCAAATAACTGACCATAAACGATGTAAGGGAAGACACGGTAAACATCATTCAGAACCCCACCGCAGCCAAGCGCTACTTCCTTCACATTCTCAAGTCCAAAGGCTTGATCGCTTAAAAGCACAACGCGACGGGCAATTTGATCCCCAGCAACTTCACGAACCAAGTCCAAGTCATACTTACGAGTATAATCTGTTGTAGTACCGAAGACCAAAACTACAGTATCTTCATTGATAAGAGATTTTGGACCGTGACGGAAGCCGACTGGACTTTCATACATAGTCGCAACTTGACCAGCAGTCAATTCCAAAATTTTCAGTTGTGCTTCATGAGCAAGTCCGAAGAATGGACCTGCACCTAGATAAATCACACGATTAAAGTCTAGGTCAACCAACTCTTTGACATCTGCTACATTGTCAAGAACTTTGCGAGCAAGACTAGAAAGCACTTCAAATCGTTCAACTTTAACAGCAAATTCTGTTGGATCAAATACCAAAAGTGCGGTCAACATCATTGAAGTGAAGCTTGAAGTCATGGCAAAACCAGCATCGTTAGAAGCAGCTGGTTGCAAGAGCAAGAGGTTGCGGTCATCACCATATGCTTGGAGAGCTAATTTTCCTTCAGCAGCACAGGTGATGGTCACTTGATAAAGTTCATCAACCAAGGCCTTAGCCAAATCAACTGTTGCTACACTCTCAGGTGAGTTCCCGCTTCGTGCAAATGACACCAAAACAGTTGCAACGTCTTTTTTCAAATAAGTTTGTGGGTTTGCTACGATATCAGTTGTCGCAATAGCATTAAAATTCCATTTACGTTCATCATAAACTTCCTTGAAGTAAGGAACAAGAGTATCACCTACATAAGCAGAAGTTCCAGCACCAGTCAGGATAACCTTGATGTAGTCATGTTTGTCAGCAATTCCTTGCAAGAAGGCTGCAATTTCATCACGTCGTGCTTGATAAGCTTCAAAAGCTTCTTTCCAAACGTCTGGTTGTTGGTAAATTTCGCGAGTTGTGATTTCTGCCCCCAACTCAAGCAATTCTTCTTTTGTATAATCTAGCATTGAAAACCTCTAATCTAATATTGTTTCATGATTGAAAACATGGGAATGGGAGTCGCTCCCATTCCCATGTATATTTTCTATAAGATAGTTTGTTACATCTTATTCATCTTCATCGTCGTCGAAGCTTGCCAATAGATCATTAACTTTGACAATGCTTTCTGAAGCACGACTCTTATAATCTGCATCAGCGCCAGTTAGGCTCGCATTGATAAATTCAATCACCATTGGAAGATTCATTCCTGCATAAAGTTCAATGTCACGACCTTCCATAATCAAACGGCTCACCACGTTACATGGTGTTCCACCAAGGAGGTCCGCAAAGACTAGGAAATCATCCAAACCTTCGACAGCAGCTTCAAATTTCGCAGTAAAATCTTCTGGTCCATCTTCTGGAAGAAGAGCTACTGCATGAATGTTGTCTTGTGGACCCATAATCATTTCTGTGCTACCTTTAAGTTCTTCACAGAAACGACCGTGACTCACTAAAATCAATGATTTAGTCATAAATTATGCGCCCATTCCAAGTACAAATTTACCGATGAATGAAAGTCCAACTGCAAGAGCAATGATGATACCGATTGCTTTAGTTGAGTTCATACCTTTCTTACCAAGCAACCAGAAGATAAAGGCTGTGAAGATTGCTGGAAGCAAGCGTGGGAAGATTGAGTTCAAGATATCTTGGAAGTCAATCATTTTCTCACCGATTGGCAATTTGTATGAAATTTCAAAGTTGATCATTGTTGCTACAAGAGCACCCATCATGAACACACCAAGTACAGATGCAGCTTCAATCAAAGCTGTTAAAGTGCTTTGCATGTTGTTGATAAGGTTAACCCCTTCTTTGTATGCAAATTCCAATTGTTTCCAACGGAAGATGTCATACGCTACTGCAACTGCGATCCAAAGGAAGATACCCCAAGGTTGACCAGCGATAGCCATTGTTGCAGCGATAGATCCCATGATAGCAGGTACAAGTGAACCAAAGATAGTATCTCCAAGAGGAGCGAATGGTCCCATCAAACCTGTCTTGATACCGTTAACCGCATCTTTTGAGTCAACGCCATCTTTTTCTTCCATGGCAAGGTCAAAACCAGCGATGATTGTGTGGAAGAATGGTGAAGTGTTGAAGAATTGAGTATGAACTTTCATCATTTCTTTCAACTCAGGAGTTCCATCTCCATACATTTTACGCAATTGTGGCAAGATCATGTAAAGGTAACCTGATGCTTGCATACGTTCGTAGTTCCATCCCAATTGGAAAGTGAACAAGCTACGTTTGTTAATTTGATTAAAATCTTCTTTTGTTAATTTGTAATTAGAATTCGTCATCTTCAATTTCCCCACTTTCTGATGGTGTAGAAGGTGCTGCTACAGCAACTTTCTGGCTGTTCTTGAAGTGAACAACTGCAAGGAAGATACCTACGATAGAGACACCGATCATAGACAAACCTTTGAAGTTGTTGGCAAAGCCAATTTTTTCAGCAACGTCAGCAGGAAGAGTGCCAATGAGACCAGCAACTGCTCCACCAAGACCTGTTACGTATGAGTAAAGTACAGTCAACATAGCTGTCAAACCGAATCCCATAGCAAGGTAGTGAAGGTTACGTTTAACTGGAAGGTAACGAAGCAAGATAGCGAATCCAAGACCTGGAAGCATACGACCTGCAAGAGTCAAACCGTCTGCAACCCATTGGAATTCTTTAACAAAGTTTACAACTGCTTGTACGAATTCTCCACCGAAAGCTAGGGCGAAGAATACTGGAAGGGCACGAGAAGCAGCCCATGGAAGCGCACCAAGAAGGTAGTTACGTTCGATTCCTTTGTAGTCAAAGCGTTCGATCGCAGCATCAATACGGTGTGCGAAGAATGTAGTAGTCATACGACCAAGTACGTCGAAGTAAGTTAAAAGTGCCGCTACTGGTACAGCGATTGTAGTAATCGCAAGGTCAGTTTCAATACCTTGTGAAACTGAGAAAGCAGTCGCAAGAACCGCACCAGAAGTTGCGTCGATACGAGAAGCACCACCGAAGGTACCAACCCCAAGAACGAACAGTTGCAAGTTACCACCGATAAGCAGACCAGTAGTCACATCTCCCATGATTAAACCAGTAATGAAACCAGCAAATACAGGGGAACCTGCAGATGAAACGATCGTCAACTCATCACAGATTTGATAAGCTGAGTACAAAGTGAGAAGTAAAATTTGCCACCATTGTATCATAACAATGACCTCCTAAAAATTTTTTCCTATTTTAATAAGCTCAAAAAGTCTGAAACTGGATCATTTGGAACCATTTGAGCAGTAAGTTTAACACCTTTTTCCGCCAATTTGTGGAAATCTTCTACGTCTTTATCTACAACGTTGATTGAACGTGTGATAGAACGTGTTTCTGGTGTTTGAGACATATTACCGACATTGACTGCTTCAAGCGGTACCCCTGCTTCCACTAATCCAAGGAAGCGGTCTGGTTTACGAGCAACGATAAACAAACGTTGGCTATCATATTTTCCAGCAAGGATATTGGCTGCAGCTTTTTCAACTGGCAAAATACTAAGTTTTACACCTGGTGGTGTTGCAAGTTTCAATCCACTCTTTTCAACGTCGTTGTTAACAACTTCATTGTCAACAACCATGATACGTGAAACATTTAGTTTAGCAGACCAAAGGTTTGCTACTTGTCCGTGGATCAAACGTCCATCAATACGGCATCCTACAATTGTCATAAATTTTCCCCCTTTATATGTTTTAGTGTAGGTTTACGAGTTAAGTGTATGTGATCTTTATATTCCCCTTCAGTTTCAAAGATAATGATGCGGTTAGCACCTTCCTTGAGATAGCTGTGTGGAATATAAAGCGATAAGGTTGGACCAACATTCCAGAAACGTCCGAGATGATGGTCATTGACATAGGCAATCCCTTTACCAAACTCAGATAAGTCTAAGTAGGTGTCCTTCGGCACCTCAACTTCAAAATCATAAGCGTAAAAGGCAGGTTGTCCTTCTGTCCATCCTTTTGAGAAATCAATCTTTTCAGGATTATCTAGTGGAAGCGGATAGTGTTCCCAGTTCAGCATGAAGTGTAGATCTTTGCAGACACCTGTACGAATCCCTTTTCGTTGTGTATCTGCTAGGAACTTATGCCCATAATTGACACGCCCCATATTTTCTACCAGGATATCAAAACGAGAGAGCGCTTTCTTTTCTCCTTGATAGAAGATATCTTCACCAATTTCTGTCTGATACTGAGTTGTAACCCATTTACCATCTACAAATAGCTGAGCTCTGTCTCGACCATCAATGATACGGATACGTTCTTCTTCTGCATCCCATCTAGCTTTTGTACGATAGAGTAGATAGCCGTAGCTTTGTCCCAACTCTTCCATTTTTTTAGGATAGAGGCTTTCAGTTGGGCTTGTTAAACTATCCAAGGTTTCAAATAAAGAAACTTTCTCAACCAGTGGAATGTTTTCAACTTCCATACTCTCTTTGTAAAGCGGTTCTAATTGTGGATACTCAGGATAGTAAGTCGCCATCATTTCCTTAACTGCCATGTATTTAGCAGTTGGATTCCCAGCTTCATTAAGGAGAGCGTCGTAATCATAAGATGTTACTTGTGGCAAATCAATGGTTCCTCGAGCTGAACAACCATTCATAAAACCAAAGTTAGTTCCACCGTGGAACATGTAAAGGTTGATAGAGCCTTGCTCTAGAACCTCGTGAACAGCTTCTGCCAACTCTTCTGGCTCACGCGTGATGACTGGCTCTTTCCAACGGTTGAACCATCCATCCCAGAATTCCATACACATGAGTGGCCATTTCTTATCATACTCATCAAAGAACTCTTGCATTTGCGAGAAGTTGAAGTTGGCTTTCGAGCCAAAGTTCCCTGTTACAAAGAGATCATCTTCGATCAAGGTTCCAGCTTTCAAAGTAGCTCTCCACGGTCCATCGGATGTAAAGAGCGGACAAGTCACTGAACGTTCTTCCATCAATCGGCGAATCTCACGCAAGTATGTCTTGTCTTCACCATAGGAACCGTACTCATTTTCAACCTGCATCATGAGGATGTTACCACCATTTTCCAACAATCTTGAAACAAGACGTGGAAGTAAATGATCGTAGTAGCGTCCTACCATTTCTACAAAGGTTGGATCAGAGGAACGGATTCGCATGTCTTTAGTTAAAAGCCATGCTGGCAAACCACCGAACTCCCACTCTGCACAGATGAAAGGAGATGGTCGTACAATAGCATACAAGCCTAAATCCTGAGCTATCTGAAGAAATTTGTCAATATTAAGATTGCCTTCAAAATTGAAGTTTCCTTCAGTTGGCTCATGCAAATTCCAAGCGACATATGTTTCAACAGTGTTGAAACCTAAAGCCTTGAGATTGTATAATGAATGATACCAGTCTTCTTCAGGAATTCTAAAATAATGAATGGCACCAGATAAAATTTTGAATGGCTTCCCATCTAGGTAAAAATCATCCTCAATTTTAAATCTTGTCATTTTACCACCCCATAATTTTTCGTTTGCGTTTTCATTTGTTGTTATATTAAATGATAAACTAATGAATCCATCTTGTCAATAGATTTTTCAAAAATTATTTAAAATTTTTCTTTTTTTTACTGAATTGTTTTCTAAAATTCTTGTAAAAAAGTATTTTATATTAAATTTTTTCCGCCTAAATTACTTGATTTCATTAATTTTTATATGAAAAATAAATAATTCAATCACTTAGCCTATTATTTTATATTTTTATACTATAATACTATCATTTTCAAACTAATTATGGTAGAATCAAAGATAGAGAAGGAAAAATGAGGTGAAAATATGGCAATTCCAAAGTATCAATATATCAAAGATGAATTGAAAAACAAAATCATTTCAGGTCAATTCGCTAGTGGCGATAAGTTCTACACTGAAGCAGAATTGATTGCGATGTATGATGTAAGTTCAATCACTGTTGTTCGCGCCTTAAACGACCTGGCTAAAGACGGCTATATTGTCCGCCAGCAAGGAAAGGGAACCTTTGTGGCTCGCGCTCGCAAGCACAAACTTGTAGAATTTTCTGATGTAGAAATTTTTGAAACCAAGGACGATAAAGTCACTGTACTCTCTATTGAACGTGGTAACAATCTTAACTACTTGGAAAAATTAGGATTACGTGGCGACCAATTTTATTACAAAATTGAACGTATCCGTGAATCTAACGGTGTTACTTATATCTACCACACATCTTATATCCCTGAACAATACATCAATGCAAACTATCCAAATCTTGAATACTATAGTTCTATCTATAATCGTTTCAAATTGGACTACCACATTCATATGAATGACGAGCATTTTGAAGAAATCAATGAAATTGTATTTCCAACTCCAGAACATGCTGCTTCTATTCTAGGAATCGACTCTCAGTTCCCAACTGTTCTCCAAACCAAGACAACTAAACTTGAGTCAACTGGCCAAGTGTTGGAATACATTGAAACTTACAAACGTTCTGATTTCTATAAGATTAAATTTATCTCATGTGATCGCGATCACTAAACATTAAAAAGTCTGAGACAATCGTTTCAGGCTTTTCTGTTTTTCATTATAGCATGCTAGCTTTTAGTAGGAAATATCAAATGACTTTAAACTATAATTTGGAGAAATTTTACTAAAAACAGAATAAAAATTGAAAATTAGTTCAAATTAAATAACTTCTTATATTTTTTATAGGTATTTTATTAAAATACTTGACTTTACTAATTTCAGATAATACAATGGAATCAGTTTGTGAAAACGCTGCCAAAACAATAAATTAGGAGGTTATTTAATGAAACCAGAAAATAAACAGCGTTTCTCTATTCGTAAATACGCAATCGGAGCAGCTTCTGTCTTGATCGGCTTTGCCTTTCAGGCTCAGGCCGTTGCTGCTGATGGAGTCGTACCTACTACAACAGAGAATCAACCTACTATCCAAGCTGCAGGAGAGTCATCTCCACAGGCCAGCGAAGAAAAACTTGAAACTAGTCCTACACCAGAAGCCGTAGTTCCTGCAGCTCCAGCGACACCTGTAACAAACTCTGAAGCTCCAAAAGTTGAAGTTGCTCCTGCACCTGTCGTAGAAAAACCTGTTGCAGCCGAAGAAGCTCCAGCTAAACCAGAAGTCACTGAAGAAGCTACGCAGCCAGAACCAGAAAAGGAAGAAAATAAAGAAGTTGCTAAAGTTGAAGCACCTGCAGTCGCTACAGAAAAAGCAGCTCAAGTCAATGAAAAACTGGCTAAAAAGAAAATTGTTTCAATTGATGCCGGGCGCAAATACTTCTCTCCTGAACAACTGAAAGAAATTATCGACAAAGCCAAACAATATGGCTACACTGATCTTCATCTCCTAGTCGGAAATGATGGCTTGCGCTTTATGCTTGATGATATGTCTCTAACTGTTGGTGACAAGACTTATGCAAGCGACGATGTCAAACGCGCTGTCGAAAATGGAACCAATGCTTATTACAACGATCCAAATGGCAACCATCTAACTGAAAGCCAAATGACTGACTTGATCGACTATGCTAAGGGCAAGGGTATCGGCCTGATCCCATCTGTTAACAGTCCTGGTCACATGGATGCCATCCTCAATGCCATGAAAGAATTGGGTATTGAAAAGCCTAACTTTAACTATTTTGGTAAAGAATCAGCACGTACTGTTGACCTTGACAATGAAAAGGCTGTTGCCTTCACAAAAGCTTTGATTGATAAATATGCAAACTACTTTTCTGGCAAGTCTGAAATCTTCAACATCGGTTTGGATGAATACGCTAACGATGCTACGAATGCTAAAGGATGGAGTGTTCTACAAGCCTATAAATGGTATCCAAAAGATGGATATCCAGACAAGGGGTATGATAAATTCATCGCCTATGCAAATGACCTAGCTCGTATCGTCAAATCTCACGGTCTAAAACCCATGGCCTTCAACGACGGTATCTACTATAATAGCGACACTACTTTTGGTACTTTTGACAAGGACATCATCGTCTCTATGTGGACTGGTGGCTGGGGTGGTTACGATGTCGCTTCTTCTAAGTTACTAGCTGAAAAAGGACACGAAATCCTCAATACTAACGATGCTTGGTACTATGTTCTCGGCCGTAATGCTGACGGACAAGGTTGGTACAACCTTGATCAAGGATTGAACGGCATTAAGAGCACACCGATCACTTCTGTACCAAAAACAGAAGGAGCTGACGTTCCTATTATTGGTGGTATGGTAGCAGCTTGGGCTGATACTCCATCTGCTCGCTACTCTCCATCTCGTCTCTTCAAGCTTATGCGTCAATTCGCAAACTCAAATGCTGAATATTTCGCTGCTGATTACGAGTCTGCTGAACAAGCTCTGAAAGAAGTTCCAACAGATCTTACTCGCTACACAGAAGAAAGTATTGCAGCCGTTAAAGAAGCTGAAAAAGCCATTCGCTCTCTTGATAGCAACCTCAGCCGTGCTGAACAAGATACCATTGACCAAGCGATCGCAAAACTCCAAGAAGCTGTTAGCAACTTGACCTTCACTCCAGAAGCTCAAAAAGAAGAGGACGCTAAACGCGAAGTTGAAAAACTAGCTAAAAATAAGGTTATCTCTATTGATGCTGGTCGTAAATACTTCACGCTAGACCAACTTAAACGAATCGTTGACAAAGCCAGCGAACTTGGATACTCTGACCTTCATCTCCTCCTTGGAAATGATGGACTTCGCTTCTTACTTGATGATATGAGTATCTCAGCAAACGGCAAGACTTATGCAAGCGACGATGTGAAAAACGCCATCATCGAAGGAACAAAATCTTACTACGATGATCCTAATGGAACTACTTTGAACCAAGCCGAAATCACTGAGCTTATCCAGTATGCTAAAAACAAAGGTATTGGATTAATCCCAGCTATCAATAGCCCAGGTCACATGGATGCTATGCTTGTTGCTATGGAAAAATTAGGCATCGCAAACCCTCAAGCTAATTTTGACAAGGTTTCAAAAACAACTATGGACCTTGAGAACGAAGAAGCAATGAACTTTACAAAAGCCCTTATTGGCAAGTACATGGACTTCTTTGCAGGCAAGACTAAGATCTTCAACTATGGTACAGATGAGTATGCCAATGATGCTACCAACGCTCAAGGTTGGTATTACCTCAAGTGGTATGGCCTCTATGGTAAATTTGCTGAATACGCTAATAGCCTAGCTGCCATGGCTAAAGAAAAAGGTCTTCAACCAATGGCCTTTAACGATGGCTTCTACTATGAAGACAAGGATGATGTTGAGTTTGATAAAGACGTTATCATCTCTTACTGGTCTAAAGGATGGTGGGGTTACAACCTTGCATCTCCTCAATACCTAGCAAGTAAGGGGTACAAATTCCTTAACACGAATGGAGATTGGTACTACATTCTCGGTCAAAAACCAGAAGATGGTGGTGGCTTCCTCAAGAAAGCTATTGAAAATACTGAAAAAACTCCATTTAACCAACTAGCATCAACTAAATATCCTGAAGTTGACCTACCTACTGTTGGTAGTATGTTAGCTATCTGGGCTGATCGACCAAGCGCAGAATACAAGGAAGAAGAAATCTTTGAACTCATGACTGCTTTTGCAGACCACAACAAGGACTATTTCCGTGCTAACTACAAAGCGCTACGCGAAGAACTTGCTCAAATCCCTGAAAACTTAGAAGGATATAGCACAGAAAGTCTCGACGCTCTCAAGGTTGCTAAAGACGCTCTTAACTACAACCTCAATCGTAATAAACAAGCTGAGTTAGATACACTTGTAGCTAATCTCAAAGCTGCTAGACTTGGTCTTAAACCAGCTGCCACTCACTCAGGAAGCCTCGATGAGAGTGAAACTGCTGCTACAGTTGAAAATCGACCAGAGCTTCTTGTTAAGACAGAAGAAATTCCGTTTGAGATCGTTAAGAAAGAAAATCCTAACATTCCAGCAGGACAAGAGAAAGTCATCACTGCTGGTGTCAAAGGAGAACGTACTAAGTATCTTTCAGTTGTGACTGAAAATGGCAAGCAGACAGAAACAGTTCTTGAAAATCAAGTAACGAAAGAAGCTGTCAATCAAGTTGTCGAAGTTGGAACATTAACAACACATGTAGGAGACGAAAAAGGTCAAGCTCCTGTTGCAGATGCAAAACCACGTGTTGTGATCGAGGACGAAGAAATTCCATTTACAACGATCACTCGCGAGACTCCTTCGCTACCTAAGGGACAAACTCGTCTAGTAACTGCAGGTGTCAACGGTCGTCGTAGCCATTTCTACTCTGTGACTACTGCTGCTGATGGATCTGAAGTTAAAACATTGGTTACTAGCGTTGTAGCTCAAGAACCAGTCGCTCAAGTGATTGAAGTTGGCAACCCTGTCACTCACCTTGGCGATGAACATGGTCAAACTGCTATCGCTGAAGAAAAACCAAAACTAGAGATTCCAAATGCGACAGCTCCTGTTACAGAAGAAAAACCAAAACTAGAGATTCCAAATGAACCAGCTCTAGCAACTGTTCCTGCTGAGGAAAACAAAGCCCTTCCTCAAGGCCCAGCTCCTGTAGCAAAAGAAAATAAACTTCCTGAAACAGGAAGCCAAGGTTCAGAATGGTTAATTGCTACTGGTCTTATGACTGCTCTCACAGCTTATGGACTTAGCAAGAAAAAAGATTAATACTCTTCGAAAATTAAATTCAAACCACGTCAGCTTCACCTTGCCGTATTCAAGTACAGCCTGCGGCTAGCTTCCTAGTTTGCTCTTTGATTTTCATTGAGTATAAGCACAAATAAAAAGCGGGATTAAATCTCGCTTTTTATTGTGATCATTAATCACCCAAACCGATGCGTTCGAAGATCTCATCCACACGTTTGGTATAGTAAGTTGGGTTAAAGATTTCGTCAATTTCTTCTTGAGTGAGGCGTGAAGTCACTTCTGGATCTGCTTCTAGAAGTGGTTTAAAGTCTACTTGATTGTCCCATGATTGGGCTGTCTTAGGTTGGACAAGGTCGTAAGCTTGTTCACGCGTCATACCTTTTTCAATCAAAGCCAACATAGCACGTTGACTAAATATCAAACCAAATGTAGAGTTCATGTTGCGGACCATATTTTCAGGGAAAACTGTCAAGTTTTTAACGATATTTCCAAAACGGTTGAGCATGTAGTCAATCAAGATAGTTGTATCTGGTGTGATGATACGCTCAGCTGATGAGTGAGAGATATCACGTTCATGCCAGAGTGACACATTTTCATAAGCTGTCACCATGTGACCACGGATGACACGCGCAAGACCTGTCATGTTTTCAGAACCGATAGGGTTACGTTTGTGAGGCATGGCTGAAGACCCTTTTTGACCTTTAGCAAAGAACTCTTCCACTTCACGTTGTTCTGATTTTTGAAGACCACGGATCTCAGTCGCCATGCGTTCGATAGAAGTTGCAATGCTCGCAAGAACTGCAAAGTACTCAGCATGAAGGTCACGAGGAAGGACCTGTGTAGAGATTTCTTGAGCACGGATACCCAATTTATCGCAGACGTATTTTTCAACGAATGGTGGGATATTGGCAAAGTTACCAACCGCACCAGAAATCTTACCGGCTTCCACACCAGCAGCCGCGTGCTCGAAACGCTCGATGTTCCGCTTCATTTCGCTGTACCAAGTGGCCAATTTAAGACCAAAAGTTGTAGGTTCAGCGTGCACACCGTGGGTACGACCCATCATGATAGTGAACTTGTGTTCTTTCGCTTTGTCAGCGATGATGTTAAGGAAGTTTTCAAGGTCCTTACGGATGATGTCATTGGCTTGTTTATAGAGGTAACCATAGGCAGTGTCTACCACGTCAGTAGAAGTCAACCCATAGTGAACCCACTTACGCTCTTCACCAAGAGTTTCAGAAACCGCACGTGTGAAGGCAACCACATCGTGACGCGTCTCTTGCTCGATTTCCAAAATACGGTCGATATCAAAGTCCGCTTTTTCACGAATCAAAGCCACATCTTCCTTAGGAATTTCTCCCAATTCAGCCCATGCTTCGTCAGCCAAGATTTCCACCTCAAGCCAAGCACGGTATTTATTTTCTTCACTCCAAATGTTCGCCATCTCAGGGCGAGAGTAACGTTCAATCATGATTAAGATACCAAGTCCGTAGCCCGTATTCAGTTTTAGTGAATACGAGTACCCTTGTTCCTTTCTATTTATTTATTTTTTTACAGGAGAGAGACACTTTTATCTCGAGTTCAAATACTTAAACTTGCCCTCTTTTCCTTTCTTTATTTTATTTTCTAAAAAAGAAGTACGACTATATGTTTTTAGTCAAACTCATCCCAAGATTTACTTTTTAATTTTTGTAAAGTTATAAATTGTGTAGCATTTTGATTACTATCTATTAAGCTTCTTACTAAATCTTGTGCATAAAATCTATTCACTCCCCAAGCAACATAATTTAGAATAGAGATTGATATATTTTTAATAACTTGCGAAAAATCTTCATCAATAATCTGTCTAGCAAAGGTTGCAAATGCATCATACGATGCAAAGCTATTTCCACAATACCCTTTAAATGATTTTGCTATTTTATTGATTATTTCTTCCCCATTATTTTCGGAAATGGACATATATTGAATCAATAAGTTGTTAAAATTTAGATAATTTTTATCATTTAATTTTTGACATAAATCTTCCCCTGATACCTTTTGTAAATAATCTTGTACATAAACTGTCAAATTCCCGTTTCTTAAATTCAAATCTACAACAGACTCTGCATCCTTTTTCTGGCTGAATTCATATATTTGATTTATATTATCTAAAATTGCTTCGCAGTCAATATATCTTCGTTCTGGATCAGAGGTAGTACAAATTTCAACAACACTTTTAAAAATGTGATTTTTATCTCTAGGACTACCAGTCATAATGTAATTTATCACTTTACCTAGAGAGTATATATCACTTTGCTTGGTAGCATCTTTTAACTGCTGATATTGTTCTGGCGAACAATAATCGTATACTCCAAAATTTTTAGTATACATTGTTTCATGGCTACTTAAAGAATTTAAATCCTTACCTAAACCAAAATCTGCTATAACAATCTGACCATTGTTCAAAAAAATATTTCTTGGAGTAATATCCCTATGGATAATACCTCTCTCATGAACTTGAGTAATGATTAAAAGAATTTTCCTTATAATATCTAGTTGCTCAGATAATTCAAGTGAATCTTTATTTTGATAAATAAAATTAGCTAGTGTAGTGTCTAAATATTCCATACTATATGATATATCTGTCTCTGTAAAATCATAAACATTAACCACACCTGGTAAATCTGACAAAGATTTTGTTATCTCATACTCTCTATGAAATCGACTAACCGCTCCCTGATCTTCTAGCAAATCTTTTTTTAGTATTTTGATTACTATAGGTTTTGTAGAATCTAGAATTTTGTATACTTCTGCAAAACCACCCTCTCCTAACTTCTCTAAATGATTATATTTTCCTTCAAGATTGTACAGATATTTTACTGCTTCTTCTTCTGTTTCAAATCCTTTGTACTGTTGATTAGGAAAACCATTTATCTGCTTTTTAGCTTCTTCCCAATCTGTATAAATTCCAGGAATTGCGCCAACTCGAACTGCATAAAAATTTTTTCCCATAGTTCTCCCCTAACTTAATTATTCTGTATTCCAGGCTACCACTATCATATGTTTTATCTTGTAGTTGTACATCGTTTTTAGTTTAGCATACATGTCGTGGTTTTTTAGTTCTTTATAATATGAAATCCATCAACTTGATGTCTTATCCCAATATTATTAAAAAGTATTAAACTGTATTCAAATACTTGGCTATTCCTCTTGTTTTTTCAAAGAATTTTCAGGTTCCTCTCCTAAAATAACTAACTTATTAAACCAACTATCTACCTCATCTAAATCTTTAGGTTCATAATTTAAAAATTTATATTTTGGATTCATAATCTTCTTAAAGAGATTACGAACAACATTATCCAGTTTCTGAACAACTTCTTTTCTATATCTAACAACTTGTTCTGATTGTTTAATCATTGTTCCATGAATATAATTTGAGCGTTCTTTGTAAGAATTTTTCAAAGTTTCAAATATATCTAAACGCTCAAGTGCAGAAGTTCCAATGAACCACGCCGCTCTCTCGGATACCTTTTGAGTATTTTCTCCTTTTACACCAAAAATACATTCTAAAATAGAAACATATAAAGCAATCTTAGAAGAAATATTTTTTTCCCTACGTGCATAATTTAAAAAATCTAACGCTCTGTGAAAACTTGGCAAATTCGGAATATGATCAAACTCTGGACCTTCACTTTTAAATTCTTTAACTTCTGCAAAAATTGTATGTTCTAATATTAATTTATACCATTCGCTAGCCTCATCTAATTCCTCTTTAGAAAAAGATACATCTTTTCTTTCGCCAGTAGCTAAATAGTTAACACTAAACCCATTAAAACTGTCAGGGTACTTTTCAGGTATTTCAGGGCCACTGTATGTAATAGCACTATCCGGAGTTATAGAGTTATCTTTAACAAACCACATTGCTCTACTTACTTGTACAGCATTAAGAAATGAAATATATGTATATTTTCTGACATCATTCTCTAGAATCTGAAAATTGTCTAGCGAGAAATATAAATACGGGTATTCACGTAACCTCCCCAAAACTTGCAGGCCATAAGTCTCGATATATATATTTGTAGCTAAGTTAGTAGATTGAGGGTTCTCCAAAAAATCAATATTAAAAATATTATCTAAAAATTGTTTATCATAACAAATAATGAGAGGCTGAGAGTGCTCTTTAGCTCCATCATAAAAAAGATAGGACGCATTATTTAAAACACCTGCATCGATCCTTAGTCCTTCAAACCCAACCATTATCCTAAAAATATTATTCATAATCTATATCAATCCCTTTCCCAAACTCTTCAACCTCATCTGGTACATCACTAAACAAAGTCACATGTCCCATCTTGCGGTTGTGCTTCGCTTCTATTTTACCATACAAATGGAGGTGGGCGCTTGGATTTTCTGTGACATATGCTTCAGCAGCCTCAACGTGTTGACCGAGAACATTGAGCATAACAGCTGGCGCATGAAGGTTGATCGCTGGAAGTGGTACTCCCAGAACACCCAAAATATGTGTGTCAAACTGGGAGAAGTCGCAAGCTTCGATTGAGTAATGGCCTGAATTGTGTGGACGTGGTGCGATTTCATTGACGACGATGTCATCAGCTGTCGCAAACATTTCCACGCAGAGCGTTCCAGAAAGGTTCAGCTGTTCTGCAATTCGTACTGCCATAGCTTTGGCTTTTTCAGCTAGACTTTCTGAAATGCGAGCAGGCACAATTGTTTTTGAAAGAATGTTGTTACGGTGGATATTTTCCTGAACAGGGAAGACTGTCACGTCCTTGCCATTTCCAGATACGATGACTGAAATCTCAAGGTCGAAGTTGACGAACTCTTCTAAAACGCAGTCAGCTGAATCAGCTAACGCATAGGCCTCTTCCAAGTCTGCTTCTGAGCGAATGACCTTCTGACCATGGCCATCGTAACCGCCTGTCGCAGTCTTGAGGACATATTTTTTAGAAAGGTCAATATTTGCCAAGTCTTGGCTTGAGGTCACAACCTTGTAGGGTGCCACAGTGACTTGGGCCTTGTTTGAGAGAAATTCCTTTTCAAAAATCCGATTTTGAGAAATGCGGAGCAAGTCCGTTCCTTGAGGGAGTTGTCCATCCTTGATGACAGCATCTAAGCCATCTGCATCAACATTTTCGAATTCATAAGTGAGAACATCACAACGGTCCGCCAACTGACGAAGGGCCTTTACGTCGTCGTAAGGGGCTGCGATAATTTCCGCCACGCGAGAGGCTGGGCAATCAGCTGCAGGGTCCAACGCAATAACCTTGTGTCCCATGTAGATAGCTGAGATCGCCATCATCTGACCGAGTTGGCCACCACCGATGATACCAATGGTTTTAGTTGAGCTCATTTGTAGACTCCTCTGCGATTTTTCCTTGTTCTTCAGCAAAGTTAGCAAGTGCATCCGCAATGGCCTTGTCTTCTACTGAAAGAAGACGGAGAGAAAAGAGAGCCGCATTTGTCGCACCTGCTTCACCAATAGCCATGGTCGCAACAGGCACACCCCCCGGCATCTGAACGATAGAGTAGAGCGAGTCCACGCCACTAAGAGCACGTGATTTGACTGGTACACCAATGACAGGCAGAGTGGTTTTGGCAGCTACCATACCTGGCAAGTGAGCAGCGCCACCCGCACCTGCAATAATGACCTTGATACCGCGACTCCGTGCTTCCTCGGCATGTTTGAACATGAGGTCAGGTGTGCGGTGGGCAGAGACGACTTTCTTTTCGTAGGCTACACCGAAGCGATTGAGAACTTCGGCGGTTTTTTGCATGGTTGCCCAGTCTGATTTTGAGCCCATGATGATGGAAATTACTGGTTTCATTTCTTCTCCTTTTTCCTCTTTTTCAACAATCACCTTAGGTTGTGAGGGACGGCAGCAGCCACCAAAGGTGTCTCATGCCTAAATTGGAAGCCCAAGGTCTTCCAATTTCCCTGAACGATTGGCTTATAATCCAATCGCTCTTTCACAACGGCGGTGATTGCTCTATATCAGCTCGCTAATGCTCGCAAATTAAATGACCATTATCGTGTTTGGCGACTGCGTCGCTTTTTCTTATATCTTTATCGAATCGCCTTGCTTCCGATGTCTGTTCGGTAAAAGAGGCCTTCTGTGTTTTGTTTGTTAAGTTCGCTGTAGATAATGTTTTGGCCGTCTTTGGCGGTGTCTGCTGTTGTGACGAGCATGTAGACACGTCCACCGTTTGAGAGGAGGTCTTGGCCATTTTCAGCGAATTTGGCACCAGCATAGTAAGTGATGATATCACCCTCTGTCTTGGATGGAAGCTTGACACCCTTCTCATAAGTCAGTGGGTAGCCGTTTGAGGCTACAACCACACCCAGTGTCACACCCTTGTCCGTCCAAGTGATGGCTGGCTCTTTACCATCCAAAATATCAGTGATGTTTTGAGCAAAGTCAGATGTCAAACGAGGCAAGATAATTTGTGTTTCAGGATCTCCGAAACGTGAATTAAACTCGATAACTTTAGGGCCGTCAGCTGTCAAGATAAGACCAGCATAAAGGACACCAGTGTAGGGACGACCTTCTTGAATCATCCCTTCAAGGACTGGCTTGACAATAGTCTCCACTGCCGTATCAACTACACTCTGTGGTAAGTGTGGAACTGGCGCATAGGCACCCATCCCCCCAGTGTTAGGACCCTTATCGCCGTCGTAGGCACGTTTATGATCCTGAGCTGTTGGCATGACGTAGAACTTATCCCCATTAACAAAGGCAAAGAGAGAAAATTCCTCACCTGCAAGAAACTCCTCGATAACCACACGCGCACCTGAGTCACCGAATTTATTGTCCAAAAGCATCTCATGAGCGGCTTCGATTGCTTGCTCGATTGTCTCCGCAACGACGACACCTTTCCCAAGGGCCAAACCATCTGCCTTGACAACGATTGGAGCGCCTTTCCCTTCTATGTAGGCCTTGGCTTCCTCGAAATCTGAAAAGGTTCCATAGACTGCTGTCGGGACATCATATTTGACCATGATTTCCTTAGCAAAATCCTTAGACCACTCCAGCTCAGCCGCAGCCTTGGTTGGACCAAAGGCTTTGAGACCTGCTGCATTGAAATCATCCACGATACCAGCCGCAAGGGCATCATCTGGACCGATAAAGATCCAAGCGATATCGTTGACTTTTGCGAAGTCGATCAGCTTAGAATGTTCGGAAATAGAGATATTTACCAAATCAAGCCCATCTAATCGCATCCCGTCATTCCCAGGCGCCACGAAAACTTGCTCAACGTCCTTAGACTCCAACAACTTTTTGGCAATCGCATGTTCACGACCACCTGAGCCAACAACTAACAGTTTCATCTCTCAACCTCTTTTGCGAATTATTTACTAATATTATACCATAAACGTTCGCTTTAATCTTGTTTTGTTTGGTTTTTTAAACAAAAAAGGAAAGAAACTGTTTTCTTCCCTTTCGTTTTCTTAATGTCTAAAATGTCTCACGCCTGTAAAGACCATGGTCAAGCCGTATTTATCAGCAGCTTCGATAGACTCTTGGCTGCTCATTAACCAGTTATATCAGAAAGGTTAAAAAGTAGCTCTCATTTAATCGTTTTTCATTTCGCGTATTTTTCAAGATGTGTTTGGATTTTTGGCATGATGAGATGCATGATTTTAAGATTCGAAAAAGCTATTACCATGGTCAATAAAAGATAGACAACGACTGATGACGAAGAAACGTCAGAAGGCCAATAGTGGGCAATAATTATTAGAACTATTGGCAATTCTAAGGTTACCGTGACGACGCCAGGAACATAGCCTCTAAATTGCAGACACATGATATAATGGATTATGAAATGAGATGTATACGCTACTACAAAAGATAAATAGAGTAGGTTGTTGTGAGTCAATTGGCAAAATCCAGAAATTAATAGCAAAATGATAAACTCTTCTAAAACGCCTACTGCAAAGGCGGAACCTTGTGTAACGGAACCAAAGAACGGTTTCTTAAAAGTTGCTAACTTTTGATGATGGCGTATTTTCCACAAGGGCATAACAATCATTTCTTCAAAATCGTGTAAAATAAATAAAATAGGTAGCATCCAAACGTTAAAAAGAATGCTCATATCGTTTACCTCCTTAATAACAACTAACAATTGTATAATGTTAACAATAAATTTTAATTATCTATCACGCGCGATAGTTTTAGTGTAAGGACATACGATTACAAAAACAAGATGTTAGGTGAAATTGGCACAGTTTGACCAGAAGTGTGCCAGGAAAGAGGAAGTATCATGGAATATCAACCACGGCAATGGCTAGAAGAAGCCTTGTTTGATTTATTAGCAACTAGAAAATCTTTGAAAAATATTAGCATCGCAGAACTCAGCGAACATGCTCAGATTGCTAGACGAACGTTTTATCGTTATTACCATTCAAAAGAGGAAGTCCTCACGAATTATATCGACCGCTTAATTCGGGGATATATTATCGAACTTCAAACAGAAAAATTGGTTGATTTTGAGGGCCTTGTAAATTTATTCTTTCAGTACTGGAGTCAGTACACTGAACCATTAAAAATTTTGCAAGATGCAAGATTGCAAGTGCTTGTTTTACAAAGGTGGTATGATAAGCTTCCTGCTGTTTATACTAGCATAAAGGCACCTTGGCATATCACAAACAGTACGCAAAGACAAATCAATTATGATAGTAGATTTATTATTGGTGGTCTCTACAATGTTTTTGATGAATGGTTAAAAGGAGATTATAAAGCCTTGCCTGTTAACGAGCTAGT
>CAUSCX010000007.1:0-39536 GCA_963530385.1 uncultured Streptococcus sp.
AGAAATGAATGATTCCTGTAGTTATTGAACAAACAAGTCGTGGAGAACGTTCATACGACATTTACTCACGTCTTTTAAAAGATCGTATCATTATGTTGACTGGACCAGTCGAAGACAATATGGCAAACTCAGTTATCGCCCAATTGCTTTTCTTGGATGCTCAAGATAGTACAAAAGATATCTACCTTTATGTAAATACTCCAGGTGGTTCTGTATCAGCTGGTTTGGCAATCGTTGATACTATGAACTTTATCAAGGCAGATGTCCAAACCATTGTTATGGGGATGGCTGCATCCATGGGAACAATTATTGCATCAAGTGGAGCAAAAGGTAAACGCTTCATGCTTCCAAATGCTGAATACATGATTCACCAACCGATGGGTGGTACAGGTGGTGGTACACAGCAAACAGATATGGCCATTGCTGCTGAACACTTGCTTAAAACTCGTAAAACTTTGGAGCAAATTCTTGCAGATAATTCTGGTAAATCAGTTGAGCAAATCCATGAAGATGCTGAACGTGATTACTGGATGAGCGCTCAAGAAACACTTGAATATGGTTTCATTGATGAAATCATGGCTAATAATTCTTTGAATTAATCTTTTGAAGCAAACTCGACTGAGTTTGCTTTTTTTGATATAATAGTAAGAAGATTTTTAGAAGGAAGTTGTAATATGTTTCAAAAAGAGAATCGGTCTGGTCTGATTATCTACCTATACTATAATCGTGATGCAAAAAAACTCGATCATTATGGTGATATTTGTTACCACTCTAAAAAACACCGTTATCTGCAACTTTATGTCCCAACAGAAGAAGTGGAAGAACTGGTTAGCCGTTTAGGAAAAGAGAAATTTGTCAAAAAAGTGAGACGATGTCATATCCAAGAATTGGAAACTCCCTTTGTTGGCAGTCTCTACAGAAATAACGAAAACGTTATCATGTAAAAATTTAGATAAATGCGTTGACAATTTTCTGATAATTCGGTATATTCTTAACATGTAATTTAAATTAAAAAATTAAAAGGAGATAAACATGAAGAAAAAATTTGCCCTATCGTTTGTGGCGCTTGCAAGTGTAGCACTTCTTGCAGCCTGTGGAGAAGTGAAGTCTGGAGCGTCAAACGCTGCTGGTAACTCAGTAGATGAAAAGACAATCAAAATCGGATTTAACTTCGAAGAAACTGGTGCCGTAGCTGCCTACGGGACATCTGAACAAAAAGGTGCTCAACTTGCAGTTGATGAAATCAACGCAGCAGGTGGTATCGATGGAAAACAAATCGAAGTAGTTGATAAAGATAATAAGTCTGAAACAGCTGAGGCAGCTTCAGTTACAACTAACCTTGTAACCCAATCTAAAGTATCAGCAATCGTAGGACCTGCGACATCTGGTGCAACTGCAGCTGCTGTAGCGAACGCTACAAAAGCAGGTGTTCCATTGATTTCGCCAAGTGCGACTCAGGATGGTTTGACAAAAGGTCAAGATTTCCTTTTCATCGGAACATTCCAAGATAGCTTCCAAGGAAAAATCATTTCTAACTATGTTACAAACAAGTTGAACGCTAAGAAAGTTGTTTTGTATACTGATAACTCAAGCGACTACGCTAAAGGAATTGCAAAATCATTCCGTGATTCATTCTCAGGCGAAATCGTAGCAGATGAAACGTTTGTATCAGGTGACACTGACTTCCAAGCAGCTTTGACAAAAATCAAAGATAAAGACTTTGATGCAATCGTATTACCAGGTTACTACACAGAAGCTGGTAAGATTGTAAACCAAGCTCGTGGTATGGGAATTGATAAACCAATCATTGGTGGTGATGGATTCAACGGTGAAGAGTTTGTGCAACAAGCAACTGCTGAACGCGCATCAAATATCTACTTCATCTCAGGTTTCTCAACTACTGTAGAGGTTTCAGATAAAGCAAAAGCCTTCCTTGAAGCTTACCGTGCTAAGTACAATGAAGATCCTTCAACATTTGCAGCCTTGGCTTATGATTCCGTTCACCTTGTAGCAAACGCAGCAAAAGGTGCTAAAAACTCTGGTGAAATCAAGGATAACCTTGCTAAAACAAAAGACTTTGAAGGTGTAACTGGTCAAACAAGCTTCGATGCAGACCACAACACAGTCAAAACTGCTTACATGATGACCATGAACAATGGTAAGGTTGAAGCAGCAGAAGTCGTAAAACCATAATTATAGATATTGTAAATGGGGAATGAGCTTTTACTCACTCCCTGTTTCGGTATTTATGAAAGGATTATTTTTTTTTAAAAAAATCCTAAAAATAATAATTAGAAAGAGTGAACCATATGCTTCAACAACTTGTCAATGGTCTAATCTTGGGTAGTGTCTATGCGCTACTAGCCCTAGGTTATACTATGGTTTATGGAATTATCAAGCTCATTAACTTTGCCCATGGTGATATTTACATGATGGGTGCTTTCATGGGTTATTTCTTGATTAATTCCTTGCAATTAAATTTCTTTGTTGCCTTGATATTATCGATGATCGGTACAGCGATTCTCGGTGTTATCATTGAGTTCCTAGCTTATCGTCCATTACGTCATTCAACTCGAATCTCTGTATTGATTACAGCTATCGGGGTATCCTTCTTACTGGAGTATGGGATGGTCTATCTGGTAGGTGCCAACACACGTGCCTTTCCTCAAGCAATCCAAACAGTGCGTTATGACTTGGGACCAATCAGTCTAACAAATATTCAATTGTTGATTTTGACTGTCTCACTTGTTTTGATGGTTCTTCTACAACTCATCGTACAAAAAACCAAGATGGGGAAAGCTATGCGTGCTGTTTCTGTAGATAGTGATGCTGCTCAGCTGATGGGGATTAACGTGAACCGTACAATCAGTTTCACTTTTGCATTGGGTTCAGCTCTAGCTGGTGCAGCGGGTGTCTTGATTGCGCTTTACTATAACTCTCTTGAACCATTGATGGGAATGACTCCAGGTATAAAATCATTCGTGGCTGCCGTTCTTGGTGGTATCGGAATTATCCCTGGTGCAGCTCTGGGTGGCTTTGTTATTGGTCTTTTGGAGACATTTGCTACCGCCTTCGGAATGTCAGATTTCCGTGATGCCATCGTGTATGGAATCTTACTCTTAATCTTGATTGTTCGCCCAGCTGGTATCCTCGGTAAGAATGTGAAAGAGAAGGTGTAAACAATGAAAGAAAATTTAAAAGTTAATATTCTATGGTTATTCCTTTTGTTGCTTGGATATGGTTTGATTAGCCTATTGGTTTCTGTAGGAGTCTTGAACCTTTTCCATATTCAGATTATTGAACAAATCGGTATCAACATTATTCTAGCAGTAGGTCTTAACCTTATCGTTGGGTTCTCTGGTCAGTTTTCACTTGGACATGCTGGATTTATGGCTATTGGTGCCTATGCAGCAGCCATTATCGGATCAAAATCTCCAACCTATGGAGCATTCTTTGGAGCTATGTTGCTCGGTGCTATCATTGCTGGTCTGGTTGCCTTGGTCGTTGGAATTCCTACCCTACGTTTGAAAGGGGATTATCTTGCGGTTGCGACACTTGGTGTTGCTGAAATTATTCGTATCTTCATTATTAATGGTGGAAGCCTTACAAACGGTGCTGCTGGTATTTTGGGGATTCCTAACTTTACAACTTGGCAAATGGTATATTTCTTTGCTGTGATTACAACGATTGCTACTCTCAATTTCCTTCGTAGTCCTATCGGGCGTTTAACTTTATCTGTTCGTGAAGATGAGATTGCTGCTGAGTCAGTAGGGGTAAATACTACAAAAATTAAAATCATCGCTTTTGTTTTTGGTGCTGTTACTGCAAGTATCGCTGGTACTCTTCAGTCAGGATTTATCGGATCAGTCGTACCAAAAGATTATACGTTCATCAACTCTATCAATGTATTGATTATCGTTGTATTTGGTGGTTTAGGATCCATTACAGGGGCAATTGTTGCTGCAATCGTGCTTGGAATCTTGAACATGCTCCTTCAAGACGTGGCCAGCGTTCGTATGATTATCTATGCTTTGGCCTTAGTACTCGTTATGATCTTCAGACCAGGTGGTCTTCTTGGGACTTGGGAATTGAGCCTATCACGTCTCTTTAAAAAAGGTAAGAAGGAGGGACAAAACTAATGGCATTGCTTGAAGTAAAAAATTTAACCAAACATTTTGGTGGTCTGACAGCCGTTGGGGACGTCACTCTCGAATTGAACGAAGGTGAACTTGTTGGTTTGATTGGACCGAATGGTGCTGGGAAAACAACCCTCTTCAACTTGTTGACAGGTGTTTATGAAGCAAGCGAAGGAACAGTAACCTTGGATGGTCACTTGTTAAATGGTAAGCAACCCTATAAAATCGCATCTCTTGGTTTAGGGCGTACCTTCCAAAATATCCGCCTTTTTAAAGACTTGACAGTTTTGGATAACGTTCTGATTGCATTTAGCAATCATCATAAACAACATGTTTTTGCAAGTTTCTTGCGCTTACCAGCTTTTTATAAGAATGAAAAAGAATTGAAAGCTAAAGCCTTAGAATTACTAAAAATCTTTGATTTGGATGGAGATGCTGAAACTCTAGCTAAAAATTTAGCCTATGGTCAGCAACGTCGCTTAGAGATTGTTCGTGCTCTTGCTACAGAACCTAAAATCCTCTTCTTGGATGAGCCTGCAGCGGGTATGAATCCACAAGAAACTGCAGAATTGACTGAGTTGATTCGTCGTATTAAGGATGAATTCAAGATTACTATCATGCTGATTGAACATGATATGAACTTGGTTATGGAAGTTACGGAGCGTATCTATGTTCTTGAGTACGGTCGTTTGATTGCTCACGGGACACCAGATGAAATCAAGAGTAATAAACGTGTTATCGAAGCTTATCTAGGAGGTGAAGCCTAATGTCTATGTTAAAAGTTGAAAACCTCTCAGTACACTATGGTATGATTCAAGCTGTACGTGATGTGAGCTTTGAAGTAAATGAAGGAGAAGTTGTTTCCCTTATCGGTGCAAACGGTGCTGGTAAAACAACTATCCTTCGTACCTTATCAGGCCTTGTTCGTCCAAGTTCTGGTCGAATTGAATTTTTGGGACAAGAAATCCAAAAGATGCCTGCACAAAAAATTGTGGCATCAGGACTTTCTCAAGTACCAGAAGGACGTCACGTCTTCCCTGGTTTGACAGTTATGGAAAACTTGGAAATGGGAGCCTTCCTTAAGAAAAATCGTGAAGAAAATCAAGTAAATCTGAAAAAAGTATTTTCACGTTTCCCGCGTTTAGAAGAACGTAAAAACCAAGATGCAGCTACCCTATCAGGTGGTGAACAGCAGATGCTTGCAATGGGACGTGCGCTTATGTCAACACCTAAACTTCTTCTCTTAGATGAACCATCAATGGGACTTGCTCCAATTTTTATCCAAGAAATTTTTGATATCATCCAAGATATTCAAAAACAAGGTACGACCGTTCTTTTGATTGAGCAAAATGCCAATAAAGCACTTGCCATCGCAGATCGAGGCTATGTACTGGAAACAGGAAAGATTGTCCTATCAGGAACAGGAAAAGAACTCGCAGCCTCAGACGAAGTCAGAAAAGCATATCTAGGTGGCTAAAACAATCCAGTGGATTGTTTTAGTCGGCGGATAAAAATTGCGGCAGCAATTAACATCTAGTCCGGGGGACCTTTTTAGTCGGCGGATAGAGATTGTTTGACAATCATCAAATCCAGTGGATTGTTTTAGCCGGCGGATAAGGATTGCCTAGTAATCTTCGTATAGTCTGGGAGACTAGTTTAGGTTGCGAATAAAGATTGCAAAGCAATCCACATTAGTCTGGGTGACCTTTTTAGTCGGTAGATAAAGATTGTCTTAGTCTGCGGGAAAGATTGCCAAACAAATTACATAATCATAAGATTGAGGGCCCTAATATAGGGGCTCTTTTTATAGTATTTCAGAGTTTTCAGAATCTTGAAAAAGAGATGAAAGCGTTTGATTGATTTTCGTAAAAAGTGTATAATAAAGCTATAAACATAAAGGAGAGTTCCTATGGCAGTTAAAGATTTTATGACACGAAAGATCGTATATATTAGCCCAGATACGACTGTAGCACATGCAGCAGACTTGATGCGCGAACAAGGTTTGCATCGTCTTCCTGTTATTGAAAATGATAAATTAGTTGGTTTAGTAACAGAAGGAACAATTGCTGAAGCCAGTCCATCAAAAGCAACGAGTCTTTCAATCTTTGAGATGAATTACTTGCTCAATAAAACAAAAGTAAAAGACGTCATGATTCGTAATGTTGTAACTGTCTCTGGTTATGCAAGTTTGGAAGATGCAACCTATCTTATGCTGAAAAATAAGATTGGAATCTTACCAGTTATTGATAATGAACAAGTTTATGGTGTCATTACTGACCGTGATGTATTCAGAGCATTTCTTGAAATTTCTGGTTATGGCGAAGAGGGAGTCCGTGTTCGTTTTATCACAGAAAATGAAGTTGGGGTACTTGGTAAAATTGTTTCTTTAATCGTTGAGGAAAATCTTAATATCTCTCATACTATTAATATTCCACGTAAAGATGGTAAGATTGTTATCGAAGTTCAAATTGAGGGAACGGTTGATCTAGCTACCTTTAAACAGAAATTTGAATCTGAGAATATTCAGGTTGAAGAAATTACACAAACTTCTGCAAAAAAACTGTAAAAAATAAAATAGAAGCATTTTTTACTTGCGAAAAAAATTTTTTTCTAGTATAATAGTTTATTGTGAGCAAACCTCACTTACCCCTTGCAAAGTCTTGGGGTCATTAGACCAAAAGGAGGAACATATCAATGGCTAAATACGAAATTCTTTATATCATTCGTCCAAACATTGAAGAAGAAGCGAAAAACGCTTTGGTAGCACGTTTTGACTCTATCTTGACTGACAACGGTGCAACTGTTGTTGAATCAAAAACATGGGAAAAACGTCGTCTTGCATACGAAATCCAAGATTTCCGCGAAGGACTTTACCACATCGTTAACGTTGAAGCAAATGATGATGCAGCTCTTAAAGAGTTTGACCGTCTTTCAAAAATCAACGCTGACATTCTTCGTCACATGATCGTCAAAACTGACGCGTAAGAAGGTAGATTATGATTAACAATGTTGTACTTGTAGGGCGTATGACTCGTGACGCTGAGTTGCGTTATACCCCATCAAATGTAGCAGTTGCGACTTTTACTCTTGCAGTAAACCGTACATTTAAGAGTCAAAATGGCGAACGTGAGGCTGATTTTATCAATGTCGTTATGTGGCGCCAACAGGCTGAAAATCTTGCTAATTGGGCTAAAAAAGGCTCACTTATCGGGGTGACAGGCCGTATTCAGACTCGTAGTTACGATAACCAGCAAGGACAACGTGTCTACGTGACGGAAGTCGTGGCTGAGAATTTCCAAATGTTGGAAAGCCGTAGTGTGCGTGAAGGACATACTGGTGGAGCTTATTCTGCACCAAGTTCAAACTATTCAGCACCTACTCAATCAGTACCTGACTTTTCACGTGATGAAAATCCATTCGGAACAACAAATCCTTTGGATATTTCAGATGATGATTTACCATTCTAATGGACAATTAATACTATAAAGGAGAAAAAAACATGGCTCAACAACGTCGTGGCGGATTCAAACGCCGTAAAAAAGTTGATTACATCGCAGCAAACAAAATTGAATATGTTGATTACAAAGATACTGAGCTTCTTAGCCGTTTCGTTTCAGAACGTGGGAAAATCCTTCCTCGTCGTGTAACTGGAACTTCAGCTAAAAACCAACGTAAAGTAACAACAGCTATCAAACGCGCTCGCGTAATGGCTTTGATGCCTTTCGTAAACGAAGATTAAAAAAAAGACCCGGTTGGGTCTTTTTTTCAGGTCCAGTGGACCTTTTTTTCACGAGCCTTGAAACGAGAAGGCGAGTTAGGTCCGAGTGGACCTCTTTTTCATGAACTTGAAATGAGAGAGCGAGTTTGGGTCCGAGTGGACCTCTTTTTCAGACCCGGGTGGGTCTTTTTTCACGAGATAGTTTTTTTCTGACCTTGGCGTGCTATAATGGTAATAGAAAGAGTGAAGGTGGGTAAGTCAAAGATGAATTGTACGATTAGAAATATGATTAAGTCTGATATTGAATCCTTATCTCATGGATTTATGAATCAAGGTTGGCCTGGTAGAGAGGAAATTTTGGCTAGATATTTTCTGGAACAGGAAAGTGGGGAGAGAGAAGTCTTAGTTGGAGAGATTGATGGTGTTGTAGCGGGCTACGTTACCATTTTGCCCTCTGCTAAACATGGTCCTTTTGCAGAAGTCTATCCAGAATTATCAGATTTTAATGTGTTTGAGCCTTTTCGAAATCAAGGGATTGGGAATCAACTGCTAGAAGAAGCAGAAAAACGAGTCAAGTTTGTCTCGAGTAAGGTCACTCTTGGTGTAGGTTTGCACTTAGGCTATGGCCCTGCCCAGAGATTGTATATCAGACGGGGCTACATTCCAGATGGGACAGGTGTCTGGTATCGAAATCAACCCTTGGAAATGAATGCAACTAGTCAAAATAATGATGATTTGGTTTTGTATCTAGTAAAGGAATTCGGATAAGAGACAAGGATTTTATTGGGGATGTGGGATTTCTCTACTTTATGGTATAATGGAAAGAGTGAATTGAAGGAGGTAATGAGATGGATGCGAAATTAAGATATAAGGCAAAAAAAATAAAGATTGTTTTTTTTGATATTGATGATACTTTGCGAAACTCAAAGACTGGTTTTATCCCAACCTCAATTCCAACAGTATTTCAACAATTACGTGAAAAAGGTATTTTGACTGGGATTGCGACTGGTCGTGGGATTTTCGGTGTCGTGCCAGAGATTCGCGAGCTTAAACCTGACTTTTTTGTTACTCTGAATGGTGCCTATATTGAGGATAAAAAAGGCAATGTGATTGATAGTAACAAAATCTCTAAAGATAAGGTTGAAACCTATATTGCTTGGACTAAGGAAGTGGGGATTGACTATGGTTTAGTTGGTAGTCATACTGCTAAACTCTCCACTAGAACTGAGTTGATTAGTGAGGCTATTGATCCAATTTATCCTGACTTGGATGTTGATCGTGATTTTTATGAAAAGGAAGACATCTATCAGATGTGGACTTTTGAGGATCAGGGAGATGACCTGACTTTGCCTGAAAGTTTAGCATCGACTTTGCGTATGGTACGCTGGCATGAACATTCGTCAGATGTGGTACCAATTTCAGGTTCAAAAGCAGCTGGTGTAGCAAAAGTTGTAGAACATTTAGGTCTTAAACCAGAGAACGTCATGGTTTTTGGAGATGGCCTCAACGACTTGGAACTCTTTGATTATGCTGGAATCAGCGTTGCAATGGGAATTTCTCATGACAAAATCAAAGAAAAAGCAGATTATATTACAAAAACATTAGAAGAGGATGGCATTTTCGATGCCTTAGAAGGATTTGGTATGGTAGAAAAAGAATTACAGTTTCCACAAGTAGACATTGAAGCAGTAGAAGGTCCGATTGCGACTATTAAGACAAATCATGGAGACTTGCGTATTAAGCTTTTCCCTGAGCATGCACCAAAAACAGTTGCCAACTTTATTGCTCTGTCTAAAGACGGTTACTATGATGGTGTCATTTTCCATCGTATTATCAAGGACTTTATGATTCAAGGTGGAGACCCAACTGGAACTGGTATGGGTGGCGAGTCAATCTATGGAGAATCTTTTGAGGACGAGTTTTCAGAAGAACTTTACAATGTCCGTGGAGCCCTTTCTATGGCTAATGCTGGACCAAATACAAACGGTAGCCAGTTCTTTATCGTGCAAAATCAACACTTGCCATACTCTAAGAAAGAAATTGCTCGTGGTGGTTGGCCAGAACCAATTGCGGAAATTTATGCAGAACAAGGTGGAACTCCTCATCTAGACCGTCGTCATACTGTATTCGGTCAACTTGCGGATGAAGCTTCTTATGAAGTTCTGGATGCAATTGCAGGTGTAGAAACAGGTGTAATGGACAAACCAGTTGAAGATGTCGTCATCGAAACGATTGAAATCGAGGACTAAGATGAAAATAGGTGATAAGCTAACAGGGCGAATTACAGGGATTCAGTCTTATGGAGCCTTTGTGGAGTTAGAGACTGGTATCACAGGCTTGATTCATATTTCTGAAATTCGTACAGGATTTATTGAGAATATCTATGATGTACTGAAAATAGGTGAAGAAGTTCAAGTCCAGGTTGTCGATTTGGACGAATATACAGGGAAAGCAAGTCTTTCTATTCGGACTTTGGAAGAAGAGAAACATCAATTACCGAGACGGAGACGTTTTTCAAGTGACCGTGTCAAATACGGATTTGCTCCTTTGGCTCGCATGATGCCTATCTGGACCAAGGAAGCTATCTCTAATCTAAATAAGAAAAAGTCTTAATTGATTTTTTCTCTCTTGAAATGTTAATATAGTTTGTTATAATAGAAGTATGGTAGAAGAATTATTAAAATCAGGAGAGAGAATCAATCAGCTCTTTTCTACAGATATCAAGATTATTCAAAATAGAGAGGTTTTTAGCTATTCGGTGGATAGTGTACTTTTGTCACGCTTTCCTCGCTTTCCTAAAAATGGCTTGATAGTGGATTTTTGTGCGGGTAATGGAGCTGTTGGACTTTTTGCCAGTAGTCGTACTAAGGCGAAAATTCTGTCTGTTGAAATTCAGGAACGATTGGCGGATATGGCTGACCGGTCAGTCCGATTAAATGGCTTAGAAGAACAGATGCAGGTCATTTGTGATGATTTGAAAAATATGCCTGCTTACATTCAGGGGAGTAAGGTTGATTTGATTTTATGCAACCCTCCATATTTTAAGGTGGACCCAAATTCTAATCTGAACGAGAGTGAGCACTATTTGTTGGCTCGGCACGAAATTACGACCAATCTTAAGGAAATCTGCCGTAGTGCCCAAAGTATTCTCAAATCCAATGGGCGTTTAGCCATGGTTCATCGTCCAGATAGATTATTAGATATCTTAGATACGCTTCAACAACACAATTTGGCTCCAAAGCGTCTGCAATTTGTTTACCCTAAACGGGAGAAAGAAGCCAATATGCTTTTGATTGAAGCCATCAAGGACGGCTCCACTAGTGGTTTTAAGGTTCTGCCACCACTCATTGTTCATAATGATGATGGTTCCTATACTCCAGAAATTCAAGAGATTTACTATGGATTATAAGGCTTACATGTATGTGGTAGAGTGTTGTGATGGTACCTACTATACTGGCTATACAACGGATGTCAAAAAAAGAATCGCCGTTCACAATAGTGGTAAGGGAGCCAAGTACACACGAGCTCGGTTGCCAGTAAAACTTATCTATGTAGAAGGTTTCGATAGTAAAGAAGAAGCCATGTCAGCCGAAGCGCTTCTAAAACGTAAGAAGAGGCCACAGAAGGAAAGGTTTTTATCTGACAACCAAGAAAAAAATTTAATCAGTCATTTTGAAGAGTAGAGGGGAGTTCTTTGACTCCTCTTACTTTTGTCAAAAATTGAAAAAAATGCTACAATAGAGTGAATAAAGAAACGAGGTATAATCATGTCTAAGATTCTAGTATTTGGTCACCAAAATCCAGATTCAGATGCCATCGGGTCATCTGTAGCCTTTGCCTATCTTGCAAAAGAGGCTTATGGATTGGATACAGAAGCGGTGGCTCTTGGAACTCCAAATGAAGAAACAGCTTTCGTATTGAACTATTTTGGTGTGGAAGCACCGCGCGTTATCACATCAGCTAAAGCAGAAGGTGCAGAACAAGTCATCTTAACAGACCACAATGAATTTCAACAATCAGTTTCAGATATTGCTGAAGTTGAAGTTTATGGTGTTGTGGACCACCACCGTGTGGCTAACTTTGAAACTGCCAGCCCACTTTACATGCGTTTGGAGCCAGTTGGATCCGCCTCTTCTATCGTATACCGTATGTTCAAAGAACATGGTGTAGCTGTACCAAAAGAAATTGCAGGTTTGATGCTTTCAGGTTTGATTTCAGATACCCTTCTTTTGAAATCTCCAACAACACACCCATCTGATAAGGTGATTGCGCCTGAATTGGCTGAATTAGCTGGTGTGAACTTGGAAGAATACGGTCTTGCAATGCTCAAGGCTGGTACAAATTTGGCAAGCAAGTCAGCAGAAGAATTGATCGACATCGATGCAAAGACATTTGAACTTAATGGAAACAATGTCCGTGTGGCTCAAGTGAATACAGTTGATATTGCTGAAGTCTTGGAACGCCAAGCTGAAATCGAAGCAGCCATCCAAGCCGCAAATACAGCAAATGGCTACTCTGACTTTGTCTTGATGATTACTGATATTGTCAACTCAAACTCAGAAATTCTTGCAATTGGTGCTAACATGGACAAAGTAGAAGCAGCTTTCAACTTCAAACTTGAAAACAACCACGCTTTCCTTCCAGGAGCTGTTTCACGTAAGAAGCAAGTAGTGCCTCAATTGACTGAAAGCTTTAATGCATAATCATAGATGGGGAAACCCATTGTTAAAAAGGAGTCTTGACTCCTTTTTTGCTAGGAGAGAAGTATGTTAGAAAATGGTGATTTGATTTTTGTGAAGGATGATTCGGATATAGGACAGGCCATCCAGGGATCTACTGGTCACTATAGCCATGTGGCTATCTTTTTGGACGGACAGGTTTATCATGCAACTGTTGAAGGTGGTGTCATTGCACAATTACCTGAAGATTTCTTTGAAGACGGGAAAGTATATGACCTCTATAGCTATCCGAAAATCGATAGCAAAGAAGTCAAGAAGCTGGCAGAGAGTCTCTTAGGGGCTCCCTACAATGCTTCCTTTTACCCAGATGGAGATGGTTTCTATTGTTCCCAGTTTGTAGCAGAAATCCTCCCTATTTTTGAGACCATTCCCATGAAGTTTGGGGATAATATACAGGAAATCAGTGATTTCTGGAGAGAATATTATCAAGATTTGGGACTTCCTGTACCTCTGAATCAGCCGGGTACTAATCCAAGTCAATTAGCAACATCAACACTTTTAGTTTGTAAAGAAAGGAATCTTCATGATTCAGATTTTTAATCCTTCTCGTTTGACGCGACAACCATTCTTTAGAGATTTGGTGGACTATCTTGATCAGCATGATGATGTTATCCTCCGTGAAATCAAGGCTCAGTTTCCAGAGGTTCCAGTTGACAAGTATTTGGAGGAATACATTAAGGCGGGTTTGATTTTGAGAGAAAATAAACGCTATTATCTCAATCTTCCCTTTCTAGAATCTACAGAATCTCTTGAACTGGACCAAGAAGTCTTTGTGAGAGATGATAGCCCAATCTATCAAGAAATTCTGGAGAAACATTTTCAGACCGAATTGCGCAATCAAACCAATGCAGCAATCCTGGAAGAGTATACCAATTTTGCAAGAGAAAAGATGACACTATCTAATTATTTTTATAAGGTCAAGCATCAGTATCCTTTGACGGAAGAACAGCAGGCGCTCTATGGAATTTTGGGAGATGTCAACCCTGAGTATGCCCTTAAGTATATGACTACTTTTTTGCTCAAGTTTCTTAAGAAAGATCAACTCATACAGAAACGATGTGATATCTTTGTTGATAGTTTAGTCTTATTAGGTTACATCGTTCAAAATGAAGATGGAAAATATGAGTTGGCTGTTGAATTTGATAAAGAAAGACTCATCTTTATAAAAAGATAAAAAACTGGTCAAAAAGTCTTTAAAATAAGAAAACGCATAATATCAGGTGTTGAAAAACCTTGATACTATGCGTTTTATTTTCTTCATTTTTTGATAAAATTGAGTTTTTGTCTAGCTTCTTTAAATTTACTATAGATAACGTTCAGCGATGGCTGCATCACCTGGATAGTCTTCTTTCTTACCTTGGATGATTTGGTAGCAGTCAGCTCCTTTACCAGCGATAATGACAGCATCCAGTTCTTGATCTGTAACAGACATCGCAGCCTTGATAGCTTGCTCACGGTCAGCAATCTTTTCAACAGGATGATGGATATAGTTACTGATTTCATCTGCAATAGCCATTGGATCTTCGTGGTTTGGATCATCAGCCGTTAGAAAGACTTGAATTTCAGGGTGCTGATTGAGAAGAAGTCCAAAGTCTTTACGACGGCTTTCTCCCTTGTTTCCAGTTGAACCAAGTACCAGAGCAATCTTTCCAGTCTGATGTGTTTCAACAACTGAGATTAGTTTTTTAAGACTGTCGCCGTTATGGGCGTAGTCGATGAACACTTTTGCGCCATTTTTCTGAGTAAGAACTTCCATACGACCGGGAACACGAGTTACAGCAATTCCTTTTTTGATGTCTTCCAGACTAGCACCTAAACGGAGGCAGGCAAGTCCAGCTGCGACAGCATTTTCTTGGTTAAAATGTCCAATCAACTGGATATCATAATCTCCAGCTAATTTACCAGTAGCTGAGAAACTAAAGGCTTTGGAGTTCTCGATTTGGTTACTTGATTGACTACCGTAAAAGTCATGTTCTTGATTTTCTACTTGTTCTTTCAAGATTGAAAAATGATCCATATCACTATTGATAACAACTGTTCGGCTATTTTTCATCAAGAGACGCTTGTGGTAGAAGTAATCTTCAAAGGTCGGATGCTCAATAGGACCAATATGGTCTGGTGTGATGTTGAGAAAAACTCCCACGTCGAAAGTTAAACCATACACTCGATTTACCAGATAGGCTTGGCTGGAAACTTCCATTACTAGATGAGTTCTACCATTCTTAACCGCTTTAGCCATCATATCAAAGAGATCAATATTTTCAGGTGTTGAGAAGGAAGATTTGAAGAAAGTCTTGCCGTCTAAAGTTGTATTCATTGTCGACAAGAGGGCTGTTGGGTAGCGTTGGGACAAGATATGATAGGCAAAGTAAGCCGCAGTTGTTTTACCTTTGGTTCCTGTAAAGGCTAGAATTTTAAGTTTATCCTGAGGATTGCCATAAAATTCCATGGCAATCAAACTCATGGCCTTTTTGATATTGTTAACAACAATAACAGGAATACCAACTTCATAATCCTGCTCAGCCACGTACCAACCAAGCCCTTGTGCGATAGCTGAAAACAGATATTCTTTTTTAAAGGCAGCTCCTTTTGCAAAAAATAGAGTATTTTCTTTGGTTGTTCGGCTATCGTAACTGATGCTGTTAAAAATAACATCGTTGTAGTTGTAGTGGTAATGTCCTTGGTCGATAATCTCACGGAAGAGACCATCTTTCTTTAAAATATCTAATATAGTTTCAATCTTTATCATACTTTCTATTGTAAACCGAAAGTCTGAATTTTACAAGTAACAAGGAAAAGTTTATAATGGAAGATAAGGAACTTTTCCTAGTGATTAAATATGAATGAGGAAGCTATGTCAAACGAAACTAATCATCAGCAAGCCCAGATGTTACGAGGGACTGCTTGGCTAACTGCTAGTAACTTTATCAGTCGCTTACTTGGAGCAGTGTACATCATTCCCTGGTATATCTGGATGGGAACTTATGCGGCAAAGGCCAATGGCCTCTTTACCATGGGGTATAATATTTATGCATGGTTCTTACTAATTTCAACAGCAGGAATTCCGGTTGCGGTTGCAAAGCAAGTGGCTAAATACAATACTATGCAGGAAGAAGAGCATAGTTTTGCCCTGATTCGAAGTTTCCTCGGCTTTATGACGGGGCTCGGTTTTGTCTTTGCTTTAGTTCTGTATCTGTTTTCCCCTTGGTTGGCTGATCTTTCGGGTGTGGGGAAAGATTTGATTCCCATTATGCAAAGTCTAGCATGGGCTGTCTTGATTTTTCCATCTATGAGTGTTATCCGTGGCTTCTTCCAAGGGATGAACAACCTGAAACCTTACGCTATGAGTCAAATCGCTGAGCAGGTTATCCGTGTTATTTGGATGCTTTTAGCCACCTTTATCATCATGAAGCTCGGTTCGAAGGATTATCTATCTGCAGTAACTCAATCTACCTTTGCAGCCTTTGTTGGGATGGTCGCAAGTTTTGCAGTCTTGCTTTATTTCCTATTTAAGGAAGGATTACTTCAAAAAGTATTTGAAGCGCGAGATAAGATTGATGGCAAGAAGCTTTTAATCGACACAATTAAGGAAGCTATTCCCTTTATTATAACTGGTTCAGCAATTCAACTTTTCCAAATTCTGGATCAAATGACCTTTATCAATAGCATGAAGTGGTTTACCAACTACAGTAATGAAGACTTAGTAGTCATGTTTTCTTATTTCTCTGCTAATCCTAATAAGATTACCATGATATTAATTTCGGTGGGAGTTTCAATCGGTGGTGTAGGCCTTCCCCTCCTAACAGAGAACTATGTCAAGAGTGATTTACCAGCAGCTGCTCGTCTAGTTCAAAATAGTATCACCATGCTTTTCTTATTTCTTTTACCTGCCACAGTTGGAGTAGTTATGGTGGGTGAGCCTCTTTATACAGTATTTTATGGAAAACCAGATGCTCTAGCCTTGGGATTGTTTGTCTTTGCTGTTTTGCAGTCAACTATCTTGGGTCTGTATATGGTCTTATCACCAATGCTTCAGGCCATGTTTCGAAATCGCAAAGCAGTTCTATATTTTGTTTATGGAGCTATCGCTAAACTTGTTCTTCAATTGCCAGCCATAGCAATTTTCCATAGTTATGGCCCTTTGATTTCAACAACCATCGGTCTCATCATTCCAATTGTTTTAATATATCGTGAAGTCTGTCAGATAACAGGAGCTCGTCGAAAGATCATTTTGAAGAGAACAATTTTAGTCACTATTTTGACTCTAGTTATGTTTATCTTAGTTGGCTTCTTACAATGGATGATAGGATTTGTCTTCCAACCATCTGGACGTTTGTGGAGCTTCGTCTACGTTGCTATCATCGGTGCTATCGGTGGTGGACTCTACGGAGCCATGAGCCTTTATACTCGACTTTTGGATAAGGTTATTGGTCAGGCAAAAGCTGACCAGTTGCGAGCACGTTTGAAATTATCATACAGTTAATAAATAAAACGAACAGTTTGAACTTTTTTATCTTAAAAACTTCAAACTGTTCATTTTTTATTAAAAAAAACAAAAAAAAACATAAAAATGGACAAAAATGTAAATTTTTTACCTGTAAATACTTGACTAAATAAAACATCGGTTGTATAATAAGGCATATATTTGAAACAGGAGGTTTTGAAAATGAAAAAATCGAAAGCTAAATATCTGACACTAGCAGGTGTCGTCCTCAGTGCTGGTTTCTTGTTGAGCGCATGTAGTAGTTCGTCTAGTTCGCCTAAAACCTATAGCTATGTGTATGGTGCTGACCCAGCCAGTCTAAATTATCTTCTAGAAAATCGTGCAACTACGCTTGATGTGGTTACCAACTTAGTAGATGGTTTGATGGAAAACGACCAATACGGGAACTACATCCCTTCATTGGCAGAAGATTGGAGCGTTTCTCAAGATGGATTGACCTACACTTACAAACTTCGTAAAGATGCAAAATGGTATACAAATGAAGGTGAAGAATATGCACCTGTTACGGCAAAAGATTTTGTAACTGGATTGAAATATGCAGCAGATAATAAATCTCAAGCCTTGTATTTGGTTCAAGATTCAATTGTAGGTTTGGATGACTATGTTACAGGTAAATCTAAAGATTTCTCAACAGTAGGTGTCAAAGCTCTTGATGATCAAACTGTTCAATACACTTTGAAACAACCAGAACCATACTGGAATTCAAAAACAACTTCAAGTATTCTGTTGCCAGTTAATGAAGAGTTCTTGAATTCTAAAGGTGCTGACTTTGGTAAGATGGATCCTGCAGATATCTTGTACAGTGGACCTTTCTTACTTAAATCATTCACTTCAAAATCTGCAATGGAATATACAAAGAATCCAAAATACTGGGATGCTAAAAATGTCAATGTGGATGAAGTGAAATTAAGCTACTTTGATGGTAGTGACCAAGATGCGCTTGTTCGTAACTTCTCTGAAGGAGTTTATAGTTTCGCTCGTCTCTACCCTAATAGTTCAAGCTTTGAAGGTGTGAAAGAAAAATACAAAGACAATATCGTCTACAGTATGCAAAATTCATCATCTTTCTACTATAACTTTAACTTAGATAGAAAATCTTATAAATATACTTCAAAAACAACTGACGCTCAAAAGAAATCTACTCAAGAAGCAGTCTTGAATAAATCATTCCGTCAAGCAATCAACTTTGCTTATGATCGTACTTCTTATGCAGCCCAATCACAAGGACAAGACGGAGCTACTAAAGTCTTGAGAAACTTACTCGTTCCTCCAACTTTTGTTAATGTTGATGGTAAGAGCTTTGGTGATGCCGTAGCTGCTAAGGTTGTCAATTACGGTAAAGAATGGGAAAACATGAAGTTCGATGATGCTCAAGATGCATACTACAATGCTGATAAGGCTAAAGAAGCCTTCAGTAAAGCTAAGAGCGAATTGGAAGCTAAAGGTGTTCAATTCCCTATCCACTTAGATATGCCAGTTGACCAAGCTACTAAGAGAAGTGTCCAAGAAGCAAGCTCATTCAAACAATCGATCGAATCTGTTTTGGGTGCAGACAATGTTGTTATTGATATCCAAATGCTAAGCACTGATGAAATGGATGGTATTAGTTACCAAGCGCAAACAGCTGCACAAAAAGATTATGACCTCTATAATGGTGGTTGGAGTCCAGACTATCAAGACCCATCAACTTACCTTGATACTCTCAGCTTGTCAAGTGGTGGTTCTCTTCAAAATCTAGGTATTGAACCTGGTGAAGCTAATGATAAAGCAAAAGCTGTTGGTCTTGATGTATATACGAAGATGGTTGAAGAAGCTGGTAAAGAACAAGATTTGAACAAACGTTATGATAAATACGCGGAAGCTCAAGCTTGGTTGGTTGATAGTTCATTAGCTATTCCAAATCTTTCTCTTGGTGGTACTCCTGGTTTGAGAAAAACAGTTCCATTCTCATCGCCATTCTCACAAGCTGGAAATAAGGGTGTCGAATCATACAAGTACCTCAAGTTGCAAGATAAGACTGTAACGGCTGATGAGTATGAAAAAGCTAGACAAAAATGGCTGAAAGAAAAAGAAGAATCTAATAAAAAAGCCCAAGAAGAATTAGCTAAACACATTAAATAATCAGTCTATTCAACAGGAAAAACGATAGTTTCTTAAGAAGCTATCGTTTTTATATAGTTTGAAACTATAACTAGCTCTTGAAAACAAGAAAACGAAGGATACAAAATAAGTGGTACAATAGTTACTATAGATTTGGAGGTATTGTATGAGTAAATCATTTCACATCAACACAATTTTAGCACAAGCAGGGATTAAGTCTGATGAAGCAACAGGAGCTTTGGTTACACCTATTCACTTTTCAACGACTTATCAGCACCCAGAATTTGGTCAATCAACTGGATTTGACTATACCCGCACCAAAAACCCAACTCGTAGCAAGGCAGAGGAAGTTTTGGCAGCTATTGAATCAGCCAAGTATGCTTTGGCGACTAGTTCAGGTATGTCTGCGATTGTGTTAGCCTTTAGCGTTTTTCCAGTAGGAAGCAATGTTTTGGCTGTCCGTGACCTTTACGGTGGTTCTTTCCGCTGGTTCAATCAAGTTGAGCAAGAAGGACGTTTCCACTTTACCTATGCCAATACAGAAGAAGAGCTAATTGCTGAGCTAGAAAAGGATGTGGATGTACTCTATATCGAAACGCCAACCAACCCTTTGATGTTGGAATTTGATATTGAAAAATTGTCAAAATTAGCTCATGCTAAGGGTGCTAAAGTTGTCGTGGACAATACCTTCTACAGTCCTATCTACCAACGTCCAATTGAAGATGGAGCAGATATCGTTCTTCATTCAGCGACAAAATACCTTGCAGGCCATAATGATGTTCTAGCTGGTGTAGTTGTGACAGACAGTACTGATTTATACGAAAAACTCTTTTACAATCTCAATACGACAGGGGCTGTTTTGTCACCATTTGATAGTTATCAATTGATTCGTGGTCTTAAAACCTTGTCACTTCGCATGGAGCGCTCAACAGCTAATGCTCAAGAGATTGTATCCTTTTTGGAACAATCACCTGCAGTCAAAGAAGTTTTGTATACAGGTCGTGGGGGAATGATTTCCTTTAAAGTGGCAGATGAAAAACGAATCCCTCATATCTTGAATACTTTGAAAGTATTCTCTTTTGCTGAAAGTTTGGGTGGTGTAGAAAGTCTAATTACATATCCAACCACTCAAACCCATGCAGACATTCCGGCAGAGGTTCGTCATTCTTATGGATTAACAGATGACCTTTTACGCTTGTCTATTGGTATTGAGGATGCTAGGGATTTGATTGAAGATTTGCGTCAAGCCTTGGAAGGATAAGACTATGGGAAAATATGATTTTACGACTTTGCCCAATCGTTTTGGACATCATACCTATAAATGGAAAGAAGCAGAGACTGACCGTCAAGTATTGCCGGCCTGGATTGCTGATATGGACTTTGAAGTCTTACCTGAGATCCGTCAGACAGTCCATGATTATGCAGAGCAATTAGTCTATGGCTATACCTATGCTAGTGATGGATTGATTGAAGCCGTTCAAAACTGGGAAGAAAAACACCATGGCTATTGTTTTGATAAGGATGCTCTAGTCTTTATCGAAGGAGTAGTACCAGCCATTTCAACAGCCATTCAAGCCTTTACAAAAGAAGGTGAAGCAGTGCTCATTAACACACCGGTTTATCCTCCTTTTGCTCGAAGTATTAAGCTCAATAATCGTAGACTAATCACCAGCTCTCTAGTAGAAAAAGACGGACTTTTTGAGATTGCCTTTGATCAATTGGAGAAAGCCTTTGTCGAAGAGGATGTGAAACTCTACGTTCTCTGCAATCCTCATAATCCTGGTGGACGCGTTTGGGAAAAAGAAGTCTTGGAAAAGATTGGACAACTGTGTCAAAAACATGGAGTCTTGCTGGTATCTGATGAGATTCACCAAGATTTAGCCTTGTTTGGACATAAACACCAGTCATTCAATACGGTAAATGAAGATTTTAAAGAATTTTCACTGATTTTAAGCAGTGCTACCAAGACCTTCAACATTGCTGGGACCAAGAATTCTTACGCTATTATCGAGAATCCAAAGTTGAGAGTGGCTTTCCAAAAACGCCAGCTGGCTAATAATCAACATGAAATCTCAGGTTTGGGATATTTAGCAACAGAAACCGCCTATCGCTATGGTGAAGATTGGTTGACAGAACTCAAAGAACTGATTGAGAAACACATCAATTATGTAGTAGATGTATTTGGTAAAGAAACTAAAATCAAGGTCATGAAACCTCAAGGGACCTATCTCATTTGGCTTGATTTTTCAGCCTATAATATTAGCGATGAAGAGCTAAGAAAGCTTTTAAGAGACGAAGCCAAAGTTATCCTGAATAGGGGCTTGGACTTTGGTGAAGAAGGAGCCCTCCACGCTCGTCTCAATGTAGCCATGCCAACATCTGTCTTGGAAGAAGTCTGCCAACGAATCATTGCCATTTTTTCAAATCTTTAAAAGCTAGCCTTCTGGGGAAAAGTACCCTAGAAGGCTATTTTCATAGGAAGAAATGTGGTATAATTAAGAGATAAAGAAAAGGGGAAACTATGGCTAAATTGATTCCAGGTAAGCTTCGAATGGAGGGAGCTCAACTCTACGAAACTAGTCAGATTGAAATTATCAAAGAGAAAGACCATCGTCTCTATGCGCGTGTAGCAGATGAAGAAATTCGCTATAGCCTGGATGATGATTTGATTTTTTGTGCTTGTGATTTTTTCCAAAAAAGAGGGTTTTGTGTGCATTTGGCAGCACTAGAACATTACCTTAAAAATGATCCGATTGGCCAGGAACTCTTAGGAAATCTGGAAAATGTGCACGAAAAGAAAGAAGAAGTTGAAACTCAGGTTACTTTTGGAGGAAAGTTTTTAGAATCCGTCCAAATTCCGAAACTTTCTGAAATCTATCAGTTGTCTGCTCAAGGGCAGGTTGAAGCAGGGACTAATCGTATTATTTGGACTTTGAGAGTCGGTCTTATTCAGACACAGAAATTCTATGTAATCCGAGATATACCCCTTTTTCTGAAGGTTTTAGAAACTAGCAAACCCTACATGATTGGGAAGTTATATGAAACTTCCTTGAATATTCGTCAGTTTGATGAAAGTAGTCAATTTGTTCTAAATTTTCTTCACGGAATGGTAGAAGATGAGGCTGAAAATGCCCTCTTTTTCCAGAATCAAGGTCGTCATCTTTATTTCCCGCTGTCTTTTTTTGAGCAGGGTGTTAGTCTGCTGATGGGTTTAGATGCATTTCAATTTGACCATCAGATTTCGAATTATCACCATCTTGTATTTCAAGATTTTGATGGTCAAGCAGGTTTGTTTACCTTTCAAATTGAAGAAAAGTCCAACTATTTTGAGATGGAAATTGTTCAACAGGTAGGGCTTAATTCATTTAATAAGGGACAAGTCTTGTTTACTAAAGGTACATTTTACCTTCTGTCTAAAGAACAAGCTAGACTTATAGAAAAATTAAAAAAAGTATCTATCGATAAAAGTGGTAGAAAGATTTTACAATTTGATACCAGTGATCGAGATCTTTTAGCTTCGACCTTATCCCAGTTCAAAAACGTAGGAAAGGTAGAGGCTTCTGATGGGCTTCGAATTCAGTCTTTCCGTCCTTCTTTCTACATGGAAGGAGAAGAGGACGGTTCTATTCGTTTGGATATGCAGTTTCAGTATGAAACTTGCCTAGTAAGGAATCGTAATGAACTAGAGAGTCTTCCTTTTGCTAGCGATATTCAACTAGAGAAAGAGATTTTTCAACTAGCTCTATCAGCTGGATTTGAAGCAGATTTTCGTTCATGGCGTCAAAGTTTGAAAGCTGATGCAGTCCATGCCTTCTTCCAGGAAGTTTTGCCAGCCTTTGCAGCACTTGGAGAATTAAAGATTTCTGAGAGTCTACAAGACCTTTATCAGGTTCAGAAACCTCAAGTTCACATCTCATCTAAGGGAAACCTATTAGAAATTCAATTTGATTTTCAAGATATAGATCAAGAAGAAATCGATCGAGCGATGAAAGCGCTAGTTGAGAAGCAGGATTATTACATCAGCTCTTCGAATCAGGTTTACTATTTCGATGATCAGACCAAGCGTATCCGTCAGGATTTAGAAGAATTAGGGATAGAGAACCTACAAGATGGAGCTTTTCGAGCTCGTAAATCCCTAGCTTATACCCTATCTCATCTATTTAAGGACCAGGATCAAATTTCTTTCACCGAAGAATTTCGCAATCTGGCCCATGATTTGACGCATCCAGAAGATTTTCCGATGAAAGAGCTGAATATCAAAGCAGATCTCAGGGATTATCAGAAAAAGGGAATTCAGTGGCTTCAAATGCTTCACCATTATGGCTTTGGTGGGATTTTAGCAGATGATATGGGACTTGGGAAGACCTTGCAAACCATCGCCTTTTTAAGTAGTCAGGTTCAAGCAGATACTAGTGTCCTAATCCTTGCTCCATCTGGCTTAATCTATAACTGGGCTGATGAATTTCAAAAGTTTGCTCCAGATTTGGATGTTGCGGTCGTGCATGGCTTAAAATCTCATCGAGAATCAATTTTGGCAGAAAATCATCAGATTTATGTGACAAGCTATGCTACTTTCCGTCAGGACAGTGAGATTTATCGAAACCTATCTTTTGATTTTCTTTTTCTAGATGAAGCTCAAGTGATGAAAAATGCACAAACGAAGATTGCTCAAAGTTTGCGACGATTTGTGGTTCCATCTGTCTTTGCACTATCAGGAACACCGATTGAAAACCATCTGGGAGAACTCTGGTCGATTTTTCAGATTGTCTTACCAGGCCTCTTACCTGCTAAGAAGGAGTTTATGAAATTATCAACTGAAAGAGTAGCTCAATTTATCAAACCCTTTGTCATGAGACGCAAGAAAGAAGAGGTTTTGACAGAGTTGCCTGACTTGATTGAAGTCGTCTATAAGAATGAACTGGAGAATCAACAAAAAGCTATCTATCTGGCTCAACTGCAACAGATGCAGGAGCGTCTGGGACAGGTAAGCGATTCGGAATTTCAACGAAATCGTGTCGAAATTTTGACTGGTCTCATGCGTCTGCGTCAGATTTGTGATACACCTGCGCTCTTTATGGAGGACTACCAAGGAGAGAGCGGGAAGCTGGATAGTTTACGAGATTTGCTGGTTCAGATTGCTGAAGGTGGACACCGTGTACTTATCTTCTCACAATTTAGAGGTATGTTGGATCGGATTGAGCAAGAGCTACCTGACTTAGGCTTGACTTCCTTTAAAATTACGGGCTCAACTCCTTCTCAAGAACGTCAGGAAATGACCAAGGCTTTTAACCAAGGAGAGCGCGATGTATTCTTGATTTCTCTAAAGGCTGGTGGGGTTGGACTCAATCTCACTGGTGCGGATACGGTCATTCTAGTAGACTTATGGTGGAATCCTGCAGTTGAATCTCAGGCTATCGGTCGAGCCCATCGTATGGGGCAAGAGCAGGCTGTTGAAGTTTATCGCCTTGTGACTCGAGGTACAATTGAAGAAAAGATTCAAGAATTACAAGAGAAAAAGAAAAATCTTGTTTCTGAAATCTTGGATGGAACAGAGTCTCGAGGAAGTCTGAGTCTAGCTGAAATACGAGAAATTTTAGGGATTTCATGAGCCTATACTTGAAAAATCAAGACATTACGCTATAATGGAGTATTGAAAGGAAATAAATATGACACACAAACGATTTCCAATAGTGGCAGATGATGAAGTCATGTTGACAGAAATGCCAGTTATGAATCTCTACGATGAGTCTGATTTCATCAGTAATATCAAAGGTGATTATCAAGATAAAAACTACTTAGAATGGTCTCCAATCACTGAAGAAAAAAAGCAAGAGAAAGCCAAGCCTCTTGTAAAACCGATTGAGAAAAAAGGAAAATCCTATGCTGAATTAGCGCGTGAAGAAGCGCGCGCGGATTTGAAAAAGAAGCGCTCGGCTCGATATTTGACTCAGGATGTGAGTCATACGAGACGTCAAACGAAAACAAGCCAGGTGCGTCCAGCAAATCAACCGACAGCACCTTTTCAAAAAGAAAATCCAGGAGAATTTGCGAAATATAGTCAGAAGTTAGGTCAATCTCACTATATTTTGGCAGAAACAGTTGCGCAAGTGGAACATCCAATTTCAGACGGTGAAACAAGTCGTTCCAAGAAAAACAATTATGACTTTTTAAAGAAAAGTCAAATTTATAACAAAAAAAGTAAACAAAAAGAACAAGAACGTCAAGTGGCCCAAGAGCTTAACTTGACTAGAATGAGCGAATAGAGGGGAAGAAAATGGCAAAAACCTATCATTTTATCGGAATTAAAGGATCAGGTATGAGTGCCTTGGCTTTGATGTTGCATCAAATGGGGCACAAGGTGCAAGGTTCTGACGTTGAAAAGTACTATTTTACACAACGTGGACTAGAGCAAGCAGGAATTACAATTTTACCTTTTGATGAGAAAAATCTTCAAGGAGATTTAGAAATTATCGCTGGTAATGCCTTCCGTCCAGATAACAATGTTGAAATTGCTTATGCTGACCAAAATGGTATCAGCTACAAACGTTATCATGAGTTTCTTGGTAGCTTTATGCGTGATTTCATCAGTATGGGTGTTGCTGGTGCACACGGTAAGACGTCAACGACAGGGATGCTTTCTCACGTCTTGTCACACATTACTGATACAAGCTACTTGATCGGAGATGGTACAGGTCGTGGTTCTGAAAATGCCAAGTATTTTGTCTTTGAATCTGACGAATATGAACGCCATTTCATGCCATATCACCCAGAATACTCTATCATCACTAATATTGATTTTGACCATCCTGATTATTTCACAAGCTTGGAAGATGTCTTCAATGCCTTTAACGATTACGCAAAACAAATCACGAAAGGTCTGTTTGTATTCGGTGAAGATAAAGAGTTGCGTAGGATTACGAGTAATGCTCCAATCTATTATTATGGATTTGATGCTGAAAATGACGACATTGTAGCCAGCAATCTTCTTCGCTCAACGACAGGCTCAACCTTTACAGTTCATCATCATGGAGAAAATCTTGGGCAGTTCCACATTCCTACTTTTGGTCGTCACAACATCATGAATGCAACAGCAGTGATTGGATTGCTTTATACTGCTGGCTTTGACTTGAATTTGGTGCGTGAACACTTGAGGACTTTTGGAGGAGTAAAACGTCGCTTTACAGAAAAGATTGTCAATGACACTGTTATCATTGATGACTTTGCGCATCACCCAACTGAAATCATTGCAACTCTAGATGCTGCACGTCAAAAATATCCAAGCAAGGAAATCGTGGCTATCTTCCAACCGCATACTTTTACTCGTACCATCGCCTTGTTGGATGATTTTGCTCAGGCCTTGAATCAGGCTGATGCGGTTTACCTAGCACAAATCTATGGATCTGCTCGTGAGGTGGACCATGGTGATGTCAAAGTAGAAGACCTTGCCAATAAAATCAACAAGAAACATCAAGTTATCACAGTTGAAAATGTTTCTCCACTCCTAGACCATGACAATGCTGTCTATGTCTTCATGGGAGCTGGCGACATCCAAACGTATGAATATTCATTCGAACGTCTCTTGTCTAATTTGACAAGCAATGTTCAGTAAGGAAGATCATGGAATTTCTAATTAAAATTAGGGAAGCTCAGCAATCAGATATTGATCAGATTTGCTTGATACAGGAGAGTACTCAAAACTTCCAAGAAACATTTAAAAGAGAAATAATAGAAGAACGTATCCGTAATTTTGCGGATACGTTTCTCTTAGCTAGTTTGGATAATCAAGTGATTACTTATATCACTGCGACGACACTTCCTATTCCCTCTTTAAGACAATGGATTCTTGAGATCGGAGATGAGGAATTTATTAGTGAGAACGCAATCATCCTTGAAGATTTAGCTGTCGATCCCGATTTTCAGGGGCAAGGCTTTGGAACCTTGTTGCTAGCAGCTTTGAAGGAAGTTACCCGTCAGCAAAATAGACCAGGTATTTATTTGCTTTGTGAGGATGAGTTGCTGGCCTATTTTGAAATGAATGGATTTGTAGAACAGGGGATCGTAGATGGAGAAAGGAGCAGTGAAGTTGCCTTTCTCATGCGTTGGCAGAATCCCTATTATCAGGAGGAAATATGATTATTAGACCAGCTCGATTGACAGATTTAGATCGTATCTTTGAAATTGAACGAGAGAACTTTTCAATTGAAGAAGCCATTCCTCGCCCTGTTTTTGAAGCTCATCTGAAGGAAATTAAGACTAGTTTTTTAGTGGCTGAAAAAGAGGGGGAAATACTAGGCTATATTGAGGGACCAGTAATCCCTCATCGACATTTACAAGACCAGTCATTTACAGAAGACATTAAAGATTATAGCCATCAAAAAGGTGGCTATATCTCTGTGACTTGTCTATCCATTGCTAAGAAAGCTCAAGCTTTAGGTGTCGGACGAAAATTATTGACCGCTTTAAAAGCTCTCGCTCTTGAGCAGGAGCGTGAGGGAATCAATCTAACCTGCCATGACTATCTTATTGGATATTATGAAAAACATGGTTTTGTGAATGAAGGAAAATCCAAGTCGACTTTTGCTGGGGAAGAATGGTATGATATGGTCTGGGAAAACACGAATTAGGCATCAGAAAGGCATCTATGGTTGCTTTTCTTTAGTTTTTAAGATATAATATTATGGATTATCAACAAGGAGGTAACACCTTTGAGCGAAAATTCTCGAGAAGAAGAAAAGTTAAGTTTTAAAGAACAAATTTTAAGAGATTTAGAAAGATTAAAAAGAGAAGACGGCATCGCGAATACTAAAAGTAGTAACGATGATTTGTTTTCAAATTTAAGTAATAGTTCAGAAGCGGAAAAACCAGTGGAAGAACCTTCTGTAGAAGACTTGATGGCCAATTCTGTTTCACTAGTGGATGAATTGATTGCTAATGCTCCAGCAGTTCCACCACGTCCAGTATTACAAGACGATTCTGTTGGAACTTCTGTTGCTTCAGAACCAGCTGTAGCTCCAGATCCTCTACCATCAACAGAACCTTTATCATCAACGGAACCTGCTGAACCCGTTAAGCCTCTTGAACCTACTCAACCAGTGGAAGAAGAGAAAGAGTTCAATGCTATTTCGACAAGGATTCCAGTTTCTTATCGTACGAATCAGGCCAAACCAAGTCCTGCTAGAAAGAATATTAAACCTCAACCGAAACCAACAGTTCTTGCAAAAGAAACTCCGAGTCAAGAACCAGCTGCTCCAGTTGAAACTAGAACTGAACTTCCTAGAAGAAGTCGTAAAGAATCAGTGAAACCAATCAAGAAAAAGAAAAAATCACGCTTGAAAGGATTTTTCGTAACAGTATTTGTTTTATTGATTTTACTAGGTGTGGGTGGTTTCTTTGGTTACCGCTATGTCGAATCTGCACTCCAACCAGTTGATGCAAATTCAAAACAGTATGTCACAGTTCAGATTCCAGAAGGAGCTAATCTTCAGCAAATTGGTGATACATTAGAGAACTCTGGATTGGTAAAACACGGGTTTATCTTTAGCCTTTATGCTAAGTATAAAGACTATTCTGATTTAAAATCTGGTTACTACAATTTGCAAAAGAGCATGAGTACAGATGATATCATCAAAGAATTGCAAAAGGGTGGAACTCCTCAACCTCAAGAAGTTGCACTTGCAAATCTTACAATCCCTGAAGGTTATACCCTTGATCAAATCGCACAAACGGTTGGTCAGCTTCAAGGAGAGTTTAAAGAACCCTTGACTGCGGATGCCTTCTTGGCAAAAGTCCAAGATGAAGCCTTCATCTCTCAATTAGTTGCTAAGTATCCAACCCTTCTCGAAAGTCTACCAACTAAAGAAAGTGGTGTTCGTTATCGTTTAGAAGGATACCTATTCCCTGCAACTTATGCTATCAAAGAAAGTACAACTATTGAAAGCTTGATTGATGAAATGGTGGCAGCTATGGACAAAAACTTGTCAGCACATTACACTGCAATTAAAGAAAAGAATTTGACAGTGAATGAACTCCTCACCATTGCATCACTTGTGGAAAAAGAAGGGTTGAAAACTGATGATCGTAAGCTGATCGCTGGAGTTTTCTATAATCGTTTGAACCTTGGTATGCCGCTTCAAAGTAACATTGCTATTCTTTATGCAGAAGGTAAGCTAGGACAAAATATTAGCTTGGCAGATGATGCAGCAATTGATACAACAATCAATTCACCATATAATGTTTATACAAACCTTGGCTTAATGCCTGGTCCAGTAGACAGTCCAAGTCTGGATGCAATTGAAGCAAGTATCAATCAAACTAAGAGTGACTATCTTTACTTTGTAGCCAATGTACAAGATGGCAAGGTTTACTTTGCAACGACACGAGAAGAACATGATCGAAACGTTGCAGAGCATGTCAACAGTAAACTGACACAATCAAGTAGTTCAAACTAACTCTTAGAACAAGATTTGCTATTAAATCCGTAAAAAGAGGAGGTTCTCTTCTTTTTACAGGAGTACAAGTCACACCAGTCTTTCCGCTATGATCAAAAACGCCTGAAATCCATAAGTTTTAGGCGTTCGGAAATTGCGAAAGTAAAAACTTACCTCTTATTTGAACCTGAGTATTAGGTTTAGGCACAGATTTTAAAAGATCGATACTGACCAAAATCATTTAAGGAAAGCTTTAAGAAGGCTTTGTCTTCATTGTAAAATTATGTGGTTTACCACATAATTTTGCTTTACTATCTAAAGAAATTTAAATTTATTCAAAAGAAAGTTGAGAAAAATGGCAGAAAAAACATATCCAATGACCCTTGAAGAAAAGGAAAAACTCGAAAAAGAATTAGAAGAGTTGAAACTAGTTCGTCGTCCAGAAGTTGTAGAACGCATCAAGATTGCGCGTTCATACGGTGACTTGTCAGAAAATAGTGAGTATGAAGCAGCTAAGGACGAGCAAGCCTTCGTTGAAGGACAAATCTCTAGCTTGGAAACAAAAATTCGTTATGCTGAGATTGTCAATAGCGATGCAGTTGCTCAAGATGAAGTTGCTATCGGGAAAACAGTCACTATCCAAGAAATTGGTGAAGACGACGAAGAAGTATATATCATTGTGGGATCAGCGGGTGCAGATGCCTTTGCAGGTAAAGTATCAAACGAAAGCCCGATTGGGCAAGCCTTGATTGGTAAGAAAACAGGTGATACTGCTACAATCGAAACACCTGTAGGAAGCTATGATGTTAAAATCTTAAAAGTAGAAAAAACAGTTTAATAGGAATGAAAAGAAGGAGTAGATACAGGGAAAGCGCTTCCTATCGCTCCTTTTCTTAATTCTAAAAACTAGAGGAGACTATATGAGTTCAGAAAATAAGCATAAAAAGAAAAATAAAATGGAACGTGGGTTAACAAATCGCCATGTTCAAGTCATGGCCATTGCGGGAACAATTGGGACTGGACTGTTTCTAGGAGCTGGTCGCTCCATTAGTTTGACAGGTCCGTCAATCGTCTTGGTCTATATGATTACGGGTGGCTTTATGTATCTTATGATGCGTGCTATCGGGGAAATGTTGTACCAAGATCCGGAGCAACATACCTTTATCAACTTTATTACGCGTTATCTAGGTCAGGGCTGGGGTTACTTCTCAGTCTGGTCATACTGGCTTTCAGTAGTATTTATCGGAATGGCCGAGATTACGGCCATCTCTCACTATGTTCAGTTTTGGTTTCCATCCTGGCCATCTTGGTTGATTCAGGTTGTATTTCTGACAATACTCGGCTTGGTCAACTTGATTGCTGTTAAAATATTTGGTGAAGTGGAATTTTGGTTTGCCATGATTAAAATTGTGGCTATTCTTGCCATGATTGCAACAGGTGTTTTTCTAGTCTTGACTGGCTTTGAAACGCCTTATGGTTCAGCAAGTCTTGCTAATATCAGTGATCATTTCTCCCTTTTCCCAAATGGGGGTATGAACTTTGTCATGGCCTTTCAAATGGTTTTCTTTGCTTACTTGATGATTGAGTTTATCGGTGTTACAACATCTGAAACCAAGGATCCTCGAAAAGTATTGCCTAAGGCTGTTAAGGAAATTCCTTTGCGAATTATCTTTTTCTACGGTGGAGCTCTCTTAGCTATCATGTCTATTATTCCTTGGCGTGAACTTTCTGCAGCAGATTCACCATTTGTGACAGTGTTTGAACTTGTTGGTCTTAAGTGGGCGGCAGCTTTAATTAACTTTGTAGTTTTGACTTCAGCAGCGTCAGCCTTGAATTCAACCCTTTATTCAACAGGTCGTCACTTGTACCAAATTGCCCATGATTCACCAAATCGTTTCTTGAAAGCTATTAAGGCAGACACGCTCTCACGCCACAACGTTCCTCAGAATGCTATCATTGCTTCTGCCGTATTGATTGGTTTTGCAGCCTTCATCACTGTCCTTCCAGGCGTATCAGATGCCTTTGCTTTGATTACAGCTTCTTCATCAGGTGTTTATATCGCCATCTACATCTTGATCATGGTAGCTCATCTCAAATATCGTAAGTCTAAAGACTTTATGGTAAATGGCTATCTCATGCCTCACTACCGCTTGCTTAATCCTCTGACCATGCTTTTCTTTATCTTTGTATTTGGAACACTCTTCTTACAAGAATCAACTGTAATGGGAGCTAGAGGTTCAGCTATCTGGATTGTCGCATTTGGTATTTATAGCCAATGGAAGTTTAGAAAATAAGTCAGAAACTCATCAACTCAGGTTGGTGAGTTTTTCTAGTTTGACAGTCCTTGGAAATAGGACTATAATCAAGCTATAATACTCTTCGAAAATCAAATTCAAACCACGTCAGCTTCACCTTGCCGTACCCAAGTACAGCCTGCGGCTAGCTTCCTAGTTTGCTCTTTGATTTTCATTGAGTATAAAGTATCGTCGAGGAGATTTAGATGCAGATTAGATTGGAAAATATAGAGTCTCAGAAATCGCAAGTAATAGGAGACTTGATTCGTTCCTATAATCGTTCAAAAAGAGAAGCAGCTGAAAGCGAGCCACTAAACCTTTATGTCGAAGATGATAGCGGTGAACTCATGGCTGGTTTAGTAGCAGAGACTTTCGGGAATTGGTTAGAAATCGAGTATTTGTTTGTGAAGGAGGACTTGCGAGGACAAGGAATCTGCTCCCAACTATTGCACCAAGCAGAAAGTGAAGCTAAAAAGAGAAACTGTCGCTTTGCTTTTGTGAATACCTATCAGTTTCAAGCGCCAGCCTTTTATCAGAAGTATGGCTACAAGGAAGTTTTTACGTTGAAAGACTATCCCTATACTGGACAAAGATACTATTATCAAAAAGATTTGTAAATTGAAGTTGGGAATGAAATAAAGTGATTAGTCGCATAATGATGGAGGTAGGCTAATGGATATCATACTAGATATGGGAAATGTTCTTTTGGAATGGAACAAGGACAAGATTTTGAAAGCTGTGGCTAAAACAGAAAAAGATTATTTGATCTTAGACAAGGCGATTTTCCAGTCGGGGCTCTGGGAAAGATTAGACCTGGGGACTTTGACTCGAGAAGAATTGGTTGATAAGGTTCTTTCTTTATTAGGAGATTGCTATCAGAAAAAGGTTGAAGAAGTTATTTGGAATTGGCCAGCCTATATCGACATTTACACTGAAGTCTTTCCGCTACTTGCACGTTTGAGGGAAAGAGGTCATCGTATTTTTGTCTTGTCCAATACCTCGCCTGTTTTTTACGAACTATTGAAAGACCAGTTATCTCCTTTGGGAAAGATTTTAGACGGATTTGTCCTTTCCTGTGATATCAAAGCTATCAAACCTGATCGAAAAATGTTTGAAGAAATTCTCCGTAAATATCAGTTAGATTCAGCAAATTGTGTCTTTCTTGATGATATAGCAGACAACACTAAGATGGCTGAGACATTAGGCATCAAAGCCTACCAAGTCAAACAGAGAAGTGACGTTGTAGATATTTTGAAAAAATTTGAATAAGCAGAGAACTCTCTATCATTTCGGTGGTAGAGTTTTTTTGTTAAAAAAATTGCACAAAATGACATATATATATTGCATAATGTAAAATATATGATATAATAAAGTTGAAAAAAGAAGCGCGACTTTTAAAGTTAAGGAGGAGGTAAGAAGTGGCTAAGAATTTAAAATTAAAACTCGCTCGAGTAGAGCTTGATATGACACAGGGTGACCTGGCAGAAGCTGTGGGTGTCACTAGGCAGACTATCGGCTTGATAGAAGCTGGGAACTACAATCCTAGTCTCTCACTTTGCCAGTCCATTTGCAGATGCTTAGGGAAAACTTTAGATCAATTATTTTGGGAGGAAGAAGATGAAAAATAGATTTTATTATTATCAATTATTAGATGAAAGAGAAGAGCAACAACTTCATAAAGCTGGTGCAGAGAGTTTTCATATCTCTATCGGATTGTTGTTTCTAGCTTATATCATATCAGTGTTAGCACCAAGCCTTTTTACTCCCAATATGCTCCTTGTAATTATCATCATAGGGAATTTTTACTTTTTCAACCGTGCTCGAAGTCTAGGTGTGACCTACTATAGTCGTTTTCATTTTACAATTTTAGGATGCCTGTTATTAACTCTACTGATTACAGCTATCTTGATGCTACAAAACTACCAGTTCAATATCGAAATTTATCAGCACAACCCTCTACATCTTAAATACATTTATGCTTGGGTATTTACTTATATCTTTTATCTTCCTTGGGTCTTTATTTGTAATCTCGGCCTTAAGAGTTATGGAGAATGGGCTCAGAAGAAGTACGAAAAAGATATGGATGAGCTCGAGAGCATGGAATAGTTTGTTAGCTTTTTATCAATATCGATAAATTGTGTTATAATAGTACTAATTTATGAGAAAAGAAGAAACATTTTCATCTTTTTACAAATAAGGAAGAAGGACAGTATATGTACCCAGATGATAGTTTAACATTGCATACGGATTTGTATCAGATTAATATGATGCAAGTATACTTTAATCAAGGCATTCATAATAAGAAAGCAGTTTTTGAGGTGTATTTCCGCCAACAGCCATTTAAGAATGGGTATGCTATCTTTGCAGGTTTAGAGCGTATTGTGAAGTACTTGGAAAACTTACGCTTTTCAGATAGCGATATTGCTTATTTAGAGTCACTTGGTTATCACGGTGCTTTTTTGGAATATCTCCGTAACCTCAAGATGGAATTGACTGTACGTTCTGCTCAAGAAGGGGACTTGGTATTTGCCAATGAACCGATTGTTCAAGTGGAAGGTCCTTTGGCTCAGTGTCAATTGGTTGAAACAGCCCTCTTGAATATCGTCAACTTTCAAACCTTGATTGCGACCAAGGCAGCTCGTATTCGTTCGGTTATCGATGATGAACCTTTGATGGAGTTCGGTACACGTCGTGCACAAGAAATGGATGCGGCTATCTGGGGGACTCGTGCGGCTGTTATTGGTGGAGCCAATGGAACTAGTAATGTGCGTGCAGGAAAGCTTTTTGGTATTCCGGTTTTAGGAACTCACGCCCATTCCTTGGTACAGGTCTATGGCAATGATTATCAAGCTTTTAAAGCTTACGCAGCGACTCATAAGAACTGTGTTTTTCTAGTTGATACCTATGACACCCTACGTATCGGTGTTCCAGCAGCGATTCAGCTTGCGCGTGAACTTGGTGACAAAATCAACTTTTTAGGAGTTCGGATTGACTCTGGGGATATTGCTTATATTTCTAAGAAAGTCCGTCAACAATTGGATGAGGCTGGATTTACTGATGCTAAGATTTATGCATCCAACGACCTTGACGAAAATACCATTCTTAACCTCAAGATGCAAAAGGCTAAGATTGATGTTTGGGGTGTGGGAACTAAGCTCATCACTGCCTACGATCAACCAGCGCTTGGAGCAGTTTATAAGATTGTTGCCATCGAAGATGAAAATGGTCACATGCGTAATACCATCAAACTATCTAGCAATGCTGAGAAAGTTTCAACTCCTGGTAAGAAGCAAGTTTGGCGCATTACCAGTCGTGAAAAAGGCAAATCGGAAGGGGACTACATTACTTATGATGGTGTTGATGTCACAAGTATGACAGAAATCAAGATGTTCCATCCAACTTATACATACATCAAGAAGACTGTTCGTGATTTTGATGCCGTTCCTCTCTTGGTTGATGTTTTTAAAGATGGCAAATTAGTCTATGATTTACCAAGTCTGTCTGAAATTCAAGCCTATGCTCGTAAAGAATTTGATAAATTGTGGGACGAATATAAACGTGTCCTCAATCCTCAGCATTATCCAGTCGACTTAGCGCGTGATATTTGGCAAGATAAGATGGACTTGATTGACAAGATGCGCAAGGAAGCTCTAGGCGAAGGAGAAGAAGAATGACCTTACAAGAAGAGATTATCCAAGAATTGGGTGTCAAACCGGTGATTGATCCAAAAGAAGAAGTACGTCGTTCCATTGACTTCTTAAAAAAATATCTGAAAAAACATCTCTTCCTTAAAAGTTTTGTTTTAGGGATTTCCGGAGGCCAAGACTCAAGCCTAGCTGGACGCTTAGCCCAACTAGCTATGGAAGAAATGCGTGCAGAAACGGGTGATGATAGCTATAAATTTATCGCTGTCCGCTTACCCTATGGTGTGCAGACTGATGAAGATGATGCCCAAAAAGCCTTACACTTCATTCAACCAGATGTGAGCTTGGTAGTAAATATCAAAGATTCTGTTGATGCTATGACTGTGGCAGTAGAAGTGACAGGCAGCCCTGTTTCAGATTTTAACAAGGGAAATATCAAGGCTCGTAGCCGTATGATTGCTCAATATGCCATTGCAGGTGCTTATAGCGGAGCGGTCATTGGTACTGACCATGCTGCTGAAAATATTACAGGATTCTTTACAAAGTTTGGTGACGGGGGTGCAGATATCCTCCCACTTTATCGCCTCAATAAACGTCAAGGGAAACAACTCTTGAAGGAACTTGGAGCTGATCCAGCCCTCTATGAAAAAATCCCAACAGCAGATTTGGAAGAAGAAAAACCAGGTATTGCAGACGAAGTAGCTTTAGGAGTTACTTACAATGAAATTGATGATTACCTCGAAGGTAAGCAAGTCAGCCCAGAAGCTCAAGCAACCATTGAAAAATGGTGGTACAAAGGCCAACACAAACGCCACCTACCAATCACAGTGTTTGATACGTTTTGGGAGTAAAAAGGTCCGGGGGACCTTGAACCCCGAGTCTAGAAATAGGGAAACGAGGCAGGTCGGTAACTCGAAGAGTTCGATTTCGTAGTCTCACCCCCGCAAGCTGACTAGGCTTGAAAAAACTTGCTAAAGTGCATTTCAAGCCAGACAGCGACTGCGTCATGAAATTAGAGGAAACTGTTGTTTTCTCAATGTTTATGAGTAAAGTGTTTTTACCCCGAGTCTAGAAATAGGGAAACGAGGCAGGTCGGTAACTCGAAGAGTTCGATTTCGTAGTCTCACCCCCGCAAGCTGACTAGGCTTGAAAAAACTTGCTAAAGTGCATTTCAAGCCAGACAGCGACTGCGTCATGAAATTAGAGGAAACTGTTGTTTTCTCAATATTTATGAGTATAGTGTTTTTACCCTGAGCCTAGAAATAAGAAAGCGAGTTACGATTATGAAAGAACTAGGAACACAAACTATAGAGACAGAACGATTGATTTTGAGGAGATTTGTGGAAACTGATGCTCAAGCCATGTTTGACAATTGGGCTTCACGATCAGAAAATCTGACTTATGTGACTTGGGATCCACACTTAAATGTTGAACAGACTCGGAATTCTATTGGCAATTGGGTAAAATCCTATGATGATCCAAATTACTACAAATGGGCTATTTGTCTCAAAGAAAATCCAGACTATGTCATTGGAGATATTAGTCTGGTCAGTGTGGATGAAGAAAACTCTAGCTGTGAGATCGGATATATCTTAGGAATGGACTACTGGGGACGAGGACTCATGACAGAAGCCTTGAAAGCAGTTTTATCATACTGTCTGGATGAGATTGAATTTAAAGAGGTTAATGCCTGCTATGCAAGTTTAAATCCTGCCTCTGGTCGTGTGATGGAAAAGGCTGGTATGACTTTTTGGAAGACGATTCCAAATGCAGTTGAACGAAAAGGCTATAAAGCTGATAAAATGTATTATCAAATCAAAAAATAAGATGGAAAGTTAAGCTTTTCCATCTTATTTTTGTAATATACTTTTTAATCAAAATAAAGCAAATCTTTGCTGGTGCTTGTAAAGAGGTCGAAGCCATCCTTCGTAACAACACCGCAGTCTTCAATACGAACTCCGACTTTACCAGGGATGTAGATACCAGGTTCAACTGAGAAACACATACCTTCTTCGATAACCATGTCGTTTCCTTCCATGATTGAAGGGAATTCGTGTACATCCATACCGATACCATGACCGAGACGGTGGTTAAAGTATTCACCGTAGCCAGCTTTTTCAATCACTTCACGAGCAGCACGGTCCACTTCATGAGCTGTCACACCAGGTTTGATAAAGTCGAGGGCAGCTTGTTGAGCTTCAAGAGTCAAGTTGTAAATATCTTTCTTGAACTGGTCTGGCTTACCAACAGCGACTGTACGAGTCATATCTGATGCATAACCATTGACCATAACACCGAGGTCAAAAAGGAGAAGAGCATCGTTTTCAACCTTGTTAGCAGCAGGGATACCATGAGGGTTTGCAGCATTGTTTCCTGTTAAGACCATAGTATCAAAGCTCATTTCATAGCCTTCACGTTTCATAGCAAAGTCGATTTGCGCAATGATATCAGTTTCCGTATTGTCAAGAGAGATATTGTCAAAACCAACTTTGACAGACTTATCAGCATAGAGGCCTGCAACCATCATTTTTTGCACTTCGTCCGCTGATTTGATGAGGCGCATCCGTTGGATTAATGGTGTCAAGTTTTCAAATTCAGCTTTTCCAAATACTGATTGGAGGCCATGATACTTGGTCAAGATAAGGTTGCTAAACTCAACAGCAACACGTTTAAATTCAACTTGTGGCAAGGCGTTTTGGATTTTTTTCCAAGGATTTTCAGAGTCCACATAGCCAACAACTGGGAATGATACGGTACTGGTTGCACGCTCAACCTCTAGCGCGGGAACAAAGAGTAGAGGTTCTTGGCCTTTAAGGACAAAGAGGAACATTTGGCGTTCGTGTGGGTCACTGTAAAAGCCAGTGAGATAGTTAATTGTGACGGGGTCAGATACGACAGCGACGTCTAGTTTTTCTGATTCAAGATATGTTTCAATTTGTTGTAATTTAGACATAAGTTACCTTCTTTCTACCCCTCTATTTTGGCAAAAAATGGCAAAAAATGCAAGGAAGAAGGAGAAAAAGCATAAAAAAATTCCAACAGCTGATAGCATGTTGGAATAGGAATATTAGTTGAATTCGGCCTTACTTTTAACATCGCTGTATTCTTCAGCAACTTCTTGACTAAGAATATCTTCATAGGCGGGAAGGACGATGTCCTGACCATACTTTTTCTTAAGTGCAGTAGTGACCAAGCGATAGGCTAAGTTTGCATTACGGGATAAAATAGGTCCGTGGAAATAGGAACCAAAGACATTTTTATAGTGAACGCCTTCACCGATTTTTTCTTCATTATTTCCATTTCCATAAACAACCTGACCGAGTGGTTTTTGGTCATCTGAGAGGAAGGTGCGGCCTTGGTGGTTTTCAAAGCCATAGTAGGTTTCATCAAATTCTTTGTTATGAATTTTAATGTCACCGATAAAGCGGTTGTTGGTTTGATTGAGTGTGTAGTGTCCCATGACGCCAAGACCTTCAATGCGTCTTCCGGAAGCTTCAACATAATATTGGCCCAATAGTTGGAAGCCACCGCAGATGGCTAGGACGACACCATCATTTTGGATAAACTTGTCGATACTTTCTTTTTTAGCAGGCAAGTCATCAGCAATGATGCTTTGTTCAAAGTCTTGGCCACCGCCGAAAAAGGCAATATCGTAGTGATGTTCATCGAAATTATCATGAAGCGAAACGATATCAACTGTTACATGTGCACCCAGCTTTTCAGCTACGTACTTGAGCATGAGGATATTCCCATTATCCCCATAGGTGTTCATGAGATTTCCATAAAGGTGGGCGATATTTAGTTGGTAAGGATAAATGCCGTCTTTTGAGGAAAGTGAAGTATAAACCATTAGTTCATCTCCTTTCTAACAAGCTGACGATTGGCCAGTAGTTCTCGGAATTCTAGCATAGCCGTATATGTCGCAAGGATATAGGCATGCTTGCAGTCTTGAGCTTCGATTGTTTTGAGAACTT
>CAUSCX010000008.1:0-38964 GCA_963530385.1 uncultured Streptococcus sp.
TTTTCCTGTTAGGTCTGTATTTACAACTGGTGTGCTTGGTTTCGCTGGTGTTGCTTTTGTTACAAATTCTGATAATGGTTTTGTATCTTTAGAACCATCTGTATAGGTTACTACAAGATTTCCTTGATCATCTTTTGTGACTGATTTAATCTTACCATTTTTATCAACTGGAGAATCTTTTGAGATGTTCGCATCATCATTTTTCTTATTGTACTCAAGTTGAAGTTTTTCTTTGATTTTATCTAAGTCATCGTTTGTTACATTGGTTGGATCTGCTACCTCAACTTTATCAGCTGGAGCTGGAGTTGCAATATCGTACTTATCTGTTTGTGATTTAACGATGAATTGAACATATCCTGGTGTCTGAGTTGCATTCGGATTTTTATCTAATGCATTAAAATCTGTATTTGATGGTGCATTATCATTGTCATTAGCAACAACAAAACTTGTCCATCTGTTTGGAGCTGTAAGTGTTGTAACACCCGTCATCTTAATAGTAGCTGTAGCACCTGATACAGTACCATCACCATGCGTAACAGCTGAATTCTCGATTTTTCCAGTTGTAAAACCGTATCTTGCTGTATTATCCTCTCCAATACCACCAGGACCACGTACATACATATCTTTAACAGCAGTATTGTCTGATGCTTTAAATGTTAGATCAGTGTTTTCACCTGTATAAACATAGATTTGTTTATTAGCTTGATTTGAGTATGGAAGTTCAACTGTTGGAGCTACGTTTACAAATTCTGACAATGGTTTTTTATCTATTGAACCATCTGTATAGGTTACTACAAGATTGCCAGCCGCATCTTTTGTGATTGATTGAATCTTATTAGCTTTATCAGCTGTTGTACCTTTTTTGCCTGCCAAGTTAGCATCATCGTTGTTTTGAGAGTACTCAAGTTGGACTTTTTCTTTGATTTTAGCTAGCTCAGCTTCGGTCACGTTAGCTGGATCTGCTACAGTAACTTTTTCGGTCGGAGTTGCAATATCATATTTTTGGTTTTGTGGCTTAAGCACGACACGGAATGCGCCTGGGTCAGTTGCAGTTGAGCTACCCACGGCTTTATTCTCAATCAGTGCACCATCTGTATCAGTTGCAGTTGCATATCGCCATCCTAAAGGCAAACCAGCTGGATTTTCTCCCTTAGTTGCTGCAGTTAGTCTATCTTGTGTCAAACCATCTGTCGCTGCTGGAGTACCTGAGTAGGTAATGACTGCTGGGGCATCTGCTGTTGCTGGGGTTTCAGTAGAGATAACATTTGCTTTAAATCCATATTGAGTATTGATAGTATCTGCTTCACCTGCAACAGAAGTAAAGTCTCTGTTACCGCCTTGTTTTACAGTAGCACTTGCAATTTTTCCGCTATCATCTTTGAATTTGATATCAAATGAGTTTTCTTCCCCACCGTATACATAAACTTCTTTAGTATCTTTATTAGAGTAAGGAATCTCTACTGTTGGTGCTACGTTTACAAATTCTGATAATGGTTTTTTATCTATTGAACCATCTGTATAGGTTACTACAAGATTTCCATTCGCATCTTTTGTGATTGATTGAATCTTATTAGTTTTATCAGCTGTTGTACCTTTTTTGCCTGCCAAGTTAGCATCATCGTTGTTTTGAGAGTACTCAAGTTGAACTTTCTCTTTGATTTTAGCAAAGTCATCCTCTGTTATGTTAGATGGATCTGCTACAATAACTTTTTGGGTTGGAGTTGCAATATCATATTTTTGATTTTGCGCCTTAAGCACGACACGGAATGCACCTGGATCAGTTGCGTTTGTACCACCTACTGCTCCATTCTCAATATATGCACCATCTGTGTCAGTTGCAGTTGCATAACGCCATCCCAAAGGCAAACCTGCTGGATTTTCTCCTTTAGTTGCTGCAGTTAGTCTATCTTGTGTCAAACCATCTGTTGCTGCTGGTGTACCTCTATAAGTGATTACCGCAGGTGCGTCTGCTGTTGCTGGTGTTTCAGTAGTGATAACATTTGCTTTAAATCCATACTGAGTGTTGATGGTATTTGCTTCACCTGCAACATCGGCAAACACTCTGTTACCACCTTGTTTTACAGTAGCACTTGCAATTTTTCCGCTATCATCTTTGAATTTGATATCGAATGAGTTTTCTTCCCCACCGTATACATAAACTTCTTTATCTGCTTTATTAGAGTAAGGAATCTCTACTGTTGGCGCTACTAGTGGTGCTGCTGGGGTTGCAACTTTCGGATCACTTGCGTCTGATGTGTTTCTTGATGCGTCTGTTGCTTTGGCTGTTACATTTCCTGCTGGAATGTTAACTGTTGGTGTGATTGTTGCTCTACCATTGTTATCAGCTGTTCCTTCACCAATCTTGTTGTTATCTTTATCGTAAAGAGCAACAGTTGAGCCTGGTTCTGCGTTTACTTCAACCGGAGTCTTAGTGCCTGCTTTACCTGTTAGGTCTGTATTCACTACTGGTTTCGCTGGAGCTGTGGTGTCTTTTGCAGGTGTAACTAAGTATGCCGCAGAAATCTTATCTGTTGATTTATCAGGATAAGTGATTGTAACATTACCCTTTTCATCCGCAACGTATGTTGTTCCTTGTGGAAGCGAAGTGTTCGCGTCTCCAACTGCTTTCGCAATAGCTGCCTTCTCAGTGGCACTTACATTGTTTGGATCAGCAACTTCGATCTTATTAGCGACAACAGCTGGTGTGTACTTTTTAGAAGTCTCAAGCACTGTAATCGTAAGATTTCTCGTTACTACTTTCCCATTTTTATTTTTAACAGCATAGGTAGCAGTGGAACTACCTGCAGGCTGCGTCATATCAACATTACCACGATAGTATGCCTTACGCTGTCTATAAGTTTGTGAGCCTGCTGTATCCAGGAAACCACCATTAGGATCATTCGTATATCCTAGTCCTTTTGCCAAATAAGGATTATTAGGAATCCAAAATTTTTCAACTGACGGTGATCCTGCTGCTTGAATTGTTACATTGACAGGATCACCCGGGTAAACTGTAAGATGTGACTCGGTAACCAAAAGTTGCGTGTGGCTATCTCCACTAACTCCACCACCTTCATAGGTCAACTGTGTTTTTGTAACTGTAATCGGTGCACTCTTAGCTGACTCACTTCCACCTGCTGGTGTTGAGGTAGCTGTAATTTCTCCTTCTGGGAGGCTGTTTGTAGGGTGAACAGTGGCTACACCTTGGTCGTTTGCTACTGCTTCACCAATCACAACGCCATCATTATTATAAAGTTTGACAGTTGAGCCTGCTGTTGCTTTTACAGTTACATCAGCTGGTGTACTTGCTTTCCCATCAAGATTTGAAGTGATTTCTGGAGCCTGACCTGCTGGTGCAACAGGTTTTGGTGTTTCCCCTTCAACTTCAAAGGTAATTGTCACTTCTTGTGGAGCTTGGTTATAATGAGCTGGGTAAGTAACTACTACGGTTTTAGTATAAGTACCTGGAGTTGTAGCTGTTGGAGCTTGCCCGTCTTTCCATGCAAATGTTGTTGCACCACGGTAGTTATTTGGAAATTCTGGAGTTCCAGCTTTATTGGTTACATAGTTAGCTGGAGTGGTATCAAAACTTCCACCAACTTTTGCAGTATATTTTTCTTTGACTGCTACTGCTTGGAATTTTGAACTTTCATTATCAATGAAGTTATCCGCATAACCAGTCATGATATTCGTTTTTCCACCAATACCAGCTGTTCCTTGCAATCCGGCTGTATAGTCTAAAGGCTTAGATTTGTCAATAATTGGAGTATCAAAAGTAATCGTCCAACTTGGGTTTTTAGCAATTCCACCTGCTACGTCAGCTGTCAGCATGTACAACGCTTGTGAACGTTCTGACGCTTGTTGCGCTGCTTCTGCCTCTTTCCCCTTAATGGCAGGATTACCAATACCTGTGTATAACTTCTTCAGTTCCTTAGTCATTTCAGAACCAGTATAGGTATTCATTTTACCTTTGGCACCCATTACGTAAGCACCATCATTATCTTTCCAATAACGACGATCACTCATGGTATTTCCATTTTTATCCGTTTGCAACACTCTCCAGTTAGTCGGAGTCCCTACAGAATCTTTTGGAACAGTAAAATAAGAATAACCACTAGCTTGGTTTCCCACGCGACCACCATTTACAACAACTGTCCAGTGGATTGCATTTTGGGCATTATCCACTTCATAGTTCATCTTAATGAAGCCTTCAGAATCTGGTTTGTTAGAATAATCAAGATTTTGTGCACCATCTGACGCACGTGTTTCAGTTGATGCTGAACGTGTTTCTGCTAGTGCTCTGCCTCGACGTGTTCTAACGACCTGAGAACCATCTTTGATCGTTTGTGCTGCTGTTAAGTTTGCACTTGAACCATCTGCAAAAGTCACAACTACTGATCCGTCTGCTTGGACTTGAACATCAGTCGCTGTAGGGTTTACCGCTTTAACAGCTGCTACAACTTTTGCTTTTTCTTCATCAGTAAGTGCTGATGGATCATAAACCACCGTCACTTCTGGCGCTTGGATGCTATCTGCTTCCTTAGCTTTTTCAGTCGCAACTACTGGTTCTTCTTTAGAATTTTGAGTAGTTTCAACTGCTTTTTCAGTTTTCCCTTCAGTAACTACTGTAGCTGGAGCCACTGGTGATGATGGAGCTACTTCTACAGCTGGTGCTGCATAAGTACCATTTCCTTCATCTGCAGTTGACTTAGTTGTTCCCGTAGTAGAATCAGCTTCCGGCTTAGGTCCTACTGTATCTGCTTTGACTGATGGAGCTACCAAAGTTGCCCCCACTGCAAAGACAAGCGAACAACCAAATAGGAAATGCTTCCCTTTTTTGATCATTCGCCAGTTTTTCTGTTCTGCATTTCTACGATTAAAATACATGAATCCTGTCTCCTTTTTAAAAATAAAAGCATGTTTTTTACATACAATTATAATTATAAAACATTTATCTCTCAAAGTCAATTAGATTGTAATTTTGAATTCAAAGTTTTTTTAGTACGAAAAATTTCCAAAATAATTTTTTGTCAAAGGTATACTATAATAATTTTAGGCACTTTTTTTGTTTTTTTGATTCCCTTGTGATATAATAACTGACATCTTCAAAAATATGATTTTTGTTTATTATAATCAAATTTATTAAAGGGGAAATATTTGTATGAGAGAACTACTTAGTCAAAAGGAACGAAGACAATTAAAAATTTTAGAATATTTATTTGAAAATCCAAGCTGGATTCACTTAGATCCTTTAGCAGAAACTCTCGGTATCAACACTCGTATCATCAAAAGTGATATCAAGGAAATGCGTGATGTCCTCTCTTGCTTTGATATCGAATCCTCCACAGCCGGTATCCGACTATCCAATAATGGCAATCTAGGTGTTGAACGAATTTATCACCATATTTTACAAAATTCTTCTAATTTTCAGGTGTTAAAGGCTTTCTTCCTTTTAGATGCACCATTTACCTACGAACATCTAGCCCAAACTCTTGATGTCTCGCTTCCTGCACTTCGTAAAAAAGTAGCTGAGATCAATAGTATCCTACAAAACAAATTCAACTTCAAACTCAAGGTCACTCCAATCTCTATCATTGGTGATGAAAGGGATATTCGCTTCTTTTTCGCCCAATATTTCCATGAAGCCTATAGCTACTCCAAGTGGCCATTTACTGAATCTAGGAAAAATATTGAAGAGTTTGTAAATTTTTTTGTTAAATTAGCAGGCTTCCCTGCCAACTATTCAAACTTGCTACAGATAGAAACACTGGTAGCTGTTAGTCTTCATCGTTTTAAAATCGGAACTACTATTGAAACAGTAAGTGATGCATCTAAGTTACTTCCACTATATGAACAACTCCAAGATCATCAAAAGCAACTTGATTCACTGGCTAAGCGTCTGAACATAGAGATTAATCCTAATAGCTTAGAACAGATCTTTCACTCCTATACTCAAAAAGGTATCTTTTTTACAGTTGAAGAGTTTTTAGCTGCACGATCAGACGACAAACAAGTCGATAACTCTTACCATTCTGCTCGCGATGTTCTTGATAACCTAACACGTGATTTCGATGTTCACTTCTCAAATACAGATGAACTGGTCTGGCACTTACACAATACTGCTCTTCTTGAACGTCAAGAAGTCAATTCAGAATCCATCATTTCCCATAATAAATCCTATGCACTTAAAAAAATAAAGAAATTTTTCCCTAAATTTTACGAAGCAGCCGTTTTTGAAATGATGCGTTATAAGTCTAGCTTAGGGCAGAAAGAACATGTATATGCTGTTGTCCATCTAGTCTATACCCTGTTAACCCATGCTTCCGATTTGATGGAGCAACTATTAGAAACTCAAAATAAGGTTCGTGTCCTCGTTTTGAGTGAGTTTGACTTTGCTCATCCTCGTTCTCTTATCTCTCTCTATAAGTTCTATACCTCTAAAAACATCCAGTTTGAAATCTGGGACAAGCCTACACTGAATGTTGACGAGATTATGGAGGCTGGATATGATGCCATTTTGACCAACTTTGATATCGAAGGCTTAGAGCATCCAAAGCTCATCAATATCGGACGCATGTCCCAGCTTCAAGTTATTAACCAACTGAACACCATTTCGATTGGTAATTTGTAAAGAAATGGCATTGGACACTTAGAAATCAGAATCTTATACTCAATGAAAATCAAAGAGCAAACTAGGAAGCTAGTCGCAGGCTGTACTTGAATACGGCAAGGCGACGCTGACGTGGTTTGAAGAGATTTTCGAAGAGTATTGGAGAATCATTCCTATAACCTATAACAATAAAGAGACCAGAATTCCCATAGTTGGACTTCTGGTCTCTTTACTTTTTTACTTTATTTCTATCCTTGCTTCTGCATCTGCCACTACTTGGGCAAGACTAGTTTGGCTCAACTCCTGCTCCATGGCTAGCTGAATCTTTTGTAATTTTTCATCTAAAACCCCATGGATGTTAGCTCCTACTGGACAGGCTGGATTGGGATTATCATGAAAACTAAAGAGTTGACCTGTCTTTCCTAGACATTCAACTGCTTGGTAAACATCTAAAAGGCTGATGTCCTCTAGGTCTTTGACAATCTCTGCCCCTCCAGTTCCACGCGCAACTGAAATCAACTCAGCTTTTTTCAGTTGAGACAAGGTCTTACGGATAATGACAGGATTGACTCCAACGCTACTAGCAAGAAAATCACTAGTCACCTTGCTTTCTTTCCCTTTCAAGGCTATGATAATCAACATATGGGTCGCGATGGTAAATCGACTTGAAATTTGCATAAGGTTCTCCTTTTTCTATTAGACTAGTTCGTTTTTACTTATATTTATTATATCTCTTGTAGTTGTAATGTCAATAGTTACCACTCAGTCAGTCATCTAGTTCTGCATCATGCCCTTGACTTTGGGCAATTTTATGAAGTAATTCTTGATTATGAGTATGGTGAACCCCATTAACCAAACTTTCATAATAAACTTGGTAGTAGGGTAAATTTAAGTCTTTGGCTAGCTGTAATTCTGCTTCAATATCATAATCGACACGACGAAAATCAGCATCTTTTAAACCTTTTTCGTCAAATTCTAAGATCATGTATTGGGCACGCAAGTCCTTGCGTAAATTCTCAGATAAAAAGAAGGGTTGACCAATCGAGCCTGGGTTCAGGATAAGCTGGCCACCACTACCATACCGAAGAAACTGTTGATGGATATGACCGTATATGGCAACATCGCAGTCAGGATTGGTGACAAGACGGTCAAAGTCCTCTTGCTTCCCAAGATGAATCAGCTCTCGCCCCCAATTTTTATCAGGCAAGTGGTGGCTAATCCCTAGCTTCAGATCTCCAAACTGGCGGTGCACTTGCAAGGGATAGTTCTGCAGTGCCTCAATCTCTTCGATGCTGAGTTCTTCCATAATATACTGACACTGGCGTAAGAGGTAACGATGGCTAGGTCTACTTTCATCCAACTTACGATGGCAGGCTCGCCACAGGCTCTCCTCCCAATTTCCCAGAACTCTAAGAGTGATGGGTAAAGTCTCCAATGTCTGGAGAATATTTTTTCGTCCTGTTCCAGGCATGAGGATATCTCCCAAGAGCCAATACTCATCAACCTCGGCCTTCTGCGCATCTACCAGAACAGCCTCTAAAGCTGTCGTATTGCCATGTATATCCGATAATACTGCGATTTTTGTCATATCTCTTCCTCTTAGCTTTTCTCTTTTTATTATAACAAACTCCAAGTCAAAGTCAAAAAGCACCTATCTTCCTGTCATTTTTTTACTTTACTTTTTTAGTGAAAAGAATTACAATGAAGGTAATAAGAATGAGGAGGTTTTTGCTATGACACAACGTTATGAAAACATCATGGTAGCAGTTGACGGTTCTAAGGAAGCTGACTTGGCTTTTGTCAAAGGGGTTCATTCCGCACTGCGTAACCAAGCAAAACTAACTATTGCCCATGTCATTGACACCCGTGCTCTTCAAAGCATCTCAACATTTGATGCCGAAGTGTACGAAGAATTGCAAGTAGAGGCCAACGATTTGATGGCTGAATACGAAAAGCGTGCAAAAGATGCTGGTCTCACAGATATTAAAGTTGTTATTGAGATGGGAAATCCTAAAACTCTCTTAGCTAAAACAATTCCAGACAAAGAAAAGGTTGATTTGATTTTGGTTGGAGCAACAGGACTCAATGCTTTTGAGCGTCTGCTAGTTGGGTCTTCATCAGAATATATCCTACGCCATACCAGCGTTGACCTTCTCGTCGTTAGAGATAAGGATAAAACTTTGTAATAAAAAAGAAATGAGGTTGGGATTTTTCTCCTAACCTCATTTTTTTCATACATTGTTGATGCAGTAGTTGGAGCCAGAAAATCAAAACAGCATTCAAGACTTCCTTTTCTATCGCCTATTTCTTATCGGCTCTTTCCTTGTGGCGTTCATAGGCCTTTATCTGACGCTCAATCTCCTTTTTAATGGCTGGTTCTGGAGCATATCTCTCCTCCCAGTCATCTGGTTTTAGGATTTTATGAGTAACTGGGTCAAAATGAGCTTTTCCATCGGGAAACATTTTACCCATATTGGCTTGATGGACAATATCAAAAATCCGCTCTGGATCCACTCCCATCAAAACAAAGCTACCATAGGTGAAATACAAGGTATCAATTAAGGCATCTACTTGCCCTACCAAATCTTGCTTAGCAGGCGTTTTCTTAGCAACTTTCTCTGCTGCTTGATCCAGCGCTTGGTGTAACTGTCCAACTGCCCGTTCGAAGTCTTCTTCAGAAGAGCTAGCAGCTCGAACAAACTCGACCAGTTCTTCTATCTTAAATCCTGCTCTATGGGTGGCACCTTCTAAATCCCAAGCTTGTGGCTCTTCTTGAGTTCGTTCATCCATCATGTGGTGGAAGGTTTTGACTTTATTGAAATGATAGTCACGGCTGACAAAGACTTTCTCTGAAGCCAAAACACCAAAGTGTTCCAAAGCTTTGTGAATCCCATCTTGCTGGTTGCTGGTTGTGATGTGCTTAGCGACTTCCTTGACACTGCTACTACCATTGCCCATAGCGACTGACATCCCAACACCCGCCAGCATCTCTAGGTCATTGTCCGAGTCACCAAAGGCCATGACTTGATTGAGATCAAAACCATACTCTTTTCCGACTCGGCGAATGCCTTCTAACTTGGAATTTCCTTGGTTGATGACATCGGCCGCAAAAGGATTACTACGAGTCAATTTCAAGTCTTGAAAATCAGCTGCTGCTTTCTCAGATTCTTCTGGCGTCATTAGCATCAAAACTTGATAAATGGGCTGATTCATCAACTGAAGCAAGTCTTCTTCCTTTTGAGGGACAACCTTACTCACCATTCGATTAAAGGAATGACTAACTGTACGAGTCAACATAGAGGGGACAAAACGACTCACCCTTTGAGAAAAAGAACCTAGGCCAAAAGACATGATTTTCGAACCCAGCATGGCATCCTTGGTCCCCAAAGCAATCTCCTTGCCCTCTTTTTTGGCATAGGTGACCAACTGCCGTAAATGAGACTTGGAAAGAGGACTTGTAAACAAGACTCTGTCTTTATTAAAGATATATTGGCCGTTATAGGTTACGGCAAAATCCAGATCTAAATCTTCCATTAAATCCTTAACAAAAAAAGGTCCTCGCCCTGTCGCTACTCCAACAAGCACCCCCTGGTCCTTCACAATCTTAATCGCGTCCTTAGTGGATTTCAAAACACTCTTGCGATCGTTGACTAGTGTTCCATCGATATCAAAAAAAACAGCTTTGACTTCCATCCTACCTCATTCTCCCCTTTTGTGATACAATGATTATACCACATTTCAGAAAGAGTGAGTAAATCATGCCTAAGAAAATCCTTGTTTTACATACGGGGGGGACTATTTCCATGCAAGCCGATGACTCTGGCGCTGTTGTAACTAGCCAAGAAAACCCTATGAATCATGTATCCAATCCACTTGGAGGAGTTGAAGTCCACGCGCTCGACTTTTTTAATCTGCCAAGTCCCCATATTAAACCCAAGCATATGCTAGCCCTCTATCAAAAAATCAAAGAGGAGGCTGATCATTATGACGGTTTCGTGATTACACATGGGACAGATACCTTGGAGGAAACTGCCTATTTCCTTGACACTATGGAGGTTCCTCACAAACCGATCGTACTAACAGGGGCCATGCGTAGTTCCAACGAACTTGGAAGCGATGGCGTCTACAATTATCTCAGTGCCCTACGTGTAGCGAGTGACGCTAAGGCTGCTGATAAGGGTGTCTTGGTCGTGATGAATGATGAAATCCACGCTGCTAAGTATGTGACCAAAACGCACACGACAAGTGTTAGCACCTTTCAAACGCCGACCCACGGCCCTCTTGGGCTCATCATGAAACACGAGATTCTCTACTTCAAAACAGCTGAACCCCGTGTTCGTTTTGACCTTGATAGGATCCAGGGCTTGGTTCCAATTATTCCAGTCTATGCTGGCATGACAGAAGAACTCCTTGATTTACTTCCCGTTGACCAACTGGATGGACTCATTATCCAGGCCTTTGGTGCTGGAAATGTCCCCAAGGAAACATCACAAAAATTGAACGCCCTTATCCAAGAAGGCCTCCCCATCGCCTTGGTTTCTCGTTGTTTTAACGGGATTGCTGAACCGGTTTATGCCTATGAAGGCGGTGGCGTTTGTCTACAAAAGGCTGGTGTCTTCTTTGTCAAAGAGCTCAATGCTCAAAAGGCTCGTCTCAAACTCCTCATTGCTATCAATGCTGGCCTTACAGGAGAGGAATTACGAGCCTATATGGAAGGATAATACTCTTCGAAAATCAAATTCAAACCTCGTCAACGTCGCCTTGCCGTACTCAAGTACAGCCTGCGGCTAGTTTCCTAGTTTGCTCTTTGATTTTCATTGAGTATAAAAAAGTCAATGAGATAGAAATTATAGTGGATTGAAATAAGATATGAACAGAAAGATTAGGAAAGTCACACTAATTTCTAGAAATATTTTTAGCAGTTATACTGTACTGTTCTAGATTCAATATGCTATACTAGACCAAGTCTTTTTTTCTAGTTCACTCCAAGAGCTATCAACTTGATACTTGAACTATTGACCAAAAAAGTTTTTACTACTAAAAAGCGAGGTCGGGATAAAAATCCCGACCTCTTCTTGTTAATCTTTACGAGTTGAACGGCGTTCGATCAAACCATGTGGCAAAAGAACTTCACGTTCTTCTAACTCTTCCTTATGCATAATCTTCGTCAACATACGCATACTAATGGCACCAAGGTCATACAAAGGTTGAGCAATAGTTGTGAGGTTTGGACGAGTGTAGCGCGCGATTTGCGAATCATCACTTGTGATAATTTCAAAGTCTTCCGGTACAGAAACCCCCTTGTCAGCAAGGCCGTTCAAAACACCTGCTGCCAGTTCATCTCCTGTTACAACCGCTGCTGTTGCTTTAGAAGAAATCAAACGCTCTGCTAAAGCATAGCCATCATCATAACGATATTTTGATTCAAAAACAAGACCTTCACTGTAGTTGATTCCCGCTTCTTTCAAAGCGTCTTTGTAACCAGCTAAGCGAATTTTCCCATTGATGTCATCCACTAATGGTCCACTAATAAAAGCAATTTTTTTATTTCTTTTCAAGAGATGGCATACTGCATCAATGGTAGCATGTTTATAGTCGATATTAACACTTGGAAGTTGGTGTTCTATGTCAACTGTTCCTGCAAGAACCACAGGTGTGCGTGAGCGTGAAAACTCTGAGCGAATCTTCTCAGTTAAATGATAACCCATGAAGATAACGCCATCCACCTGTTTAGAAAAGAGAGTATTGACCACAGATACTTCCTTTTCATCATCCTCATCACTGTTAGCAAGGACGATGTTGTATTTGTACATTTCCGCGATATCGTCAATCCCTTTAGCAAGGGTAGAGAAATAAGTGTTTGTGATATCTGGAATAACAACTCCAACTGTTGTTGTTTTCTTGCTTGCTAGACCACGAGCTACTGCATTAGGGCGGTAGTCAAGACGATCAATGACCTCTAGGACTTTTTTACGGGTGTTTTCTTTGACGTTCTTATTGCCATTGACAACACGGCTGACAGTCGCCATTGACACTCCCGCTTCTCGGGCAACGTCATAAATTGTTACTGTATCATCTGTGTTCATTCCGTTTCCTTTCTACTTTGAAAATTTTGTTTTCATGATTCCACTGTTTTCATTTTACCACTAATTGTAAGCATTTTCAAGCATTTGATGAAGATTCGTTGAAAAAATTTCAAAATCATTCTCATCTTTTTAAAGGTAGTTGACTTTTCTTGATTTTTCTAGCAGTTTGCAGTATGATAATAAAAAAATCAATTAGGAGGTAGGGATGGCTTTTACAGATTCTCATAGACGATGCGCTAGTTTCGGTGTAGTGACCAATTTATCCGACGATGTTATCGATTCAATCTGGTATATAATCGATCATTTTTTAAAGCATGTTTTTGATCTAGAAGATGAATTGGAGTTTCGGCTTTTGAATCATGAAGGCTCCATCACTTTTCGTTTTTCTAGTCAACATCTTCCAACAACGATTGACTTCGACTTCAACCATCCCTTTGATCCACTCTACCCACCAAAAGTTCTGGTGCTAGATATGGATGGCAAGGAAAGTATTCTCCTCCCAGAAGAAAATGACCTATATTAAAAACTCTAGTCTCCTCTATCTACTTAGGAAACTAGAGTTTTCTTATCTTTTCAATCCTTGGTACAAGTGGCGGATCGGTTGTTTCAGTGTTGGATGGATGAAATGCGGAGCTATTTCTTGGAGTGATTCTAGGACAAAGAGGCGTTCAGCTATGTATGGATGAGGCAAAATGAGGTCATCTGTATAGATGATCTGGTCCTCTACAAAAAGCAAATCCAGGTCAATCAAGCGAGGTCCCCAATGAACCTCTCTAACCCGTCCCATCTCTGATTCAATCTCTAACAAGGTTTCTAACAAGATTGGAGCTGGAAGCCAAGTTTCCACTTCAATAACTTGATTGGCAAAGCTATCCTGCTCCACACCACCCCAAGGCTCGGTCGTCAAAACACTAGACTCTCTGAGAATGTGGATGCCACGATCTTGCATTTTGCCAATCGCTTGCTTGAGATTAGCCGCTTTATCCCCCATATTGCTTCCTAAAGCGATAAAAGCACGATGTTTGCGACGGTGGATGGTTACTGAACAAGTATCCAGCGGTAGATGGATAGGTGCCCAAGGTTTTTTTAGTTCCAGCTCAATCTCTTGAACGAGAGGGTAAGTCTCAAAAGTACGCTCTACTAGTTTGTAGGCTACTGTTTCAATCAAGTCCTCAGTATTTTCCTGAAACCATGTCGTCCATTGCTGGCAAAGTTCTCCGTAATGGACAGAAGCAGTTAAATCCAAGTCTGTCGCCGCCTTGGTCATATCATAGGATAGGGTGGCTGAAACGACAAACTTCTGCCCCAGTTCCTTCTCACTAGGAAAGAGTCCATGAAAGGCGAAAATTTCTAGGTCTTTAATTCGCAGTTGATCCATAACTAGTCCTTTCTAGAAAAATCCGCTTAACGCGGATTTTTTAAAGTCCCATGAGACGATAAGCTTGATCACGAAGATCCTTATCTGTCTCAAATAGACCACGAGCCACTGTTGTCAAGGTTGCAGTTCCTGGTTTTCGAACACCGCGCATACTCATACACATGTGTTCTGCTTCAATAACAACGAAGGCTCCCTTGGCTCCCAAATACTCCATCAAGGCATCAGCCACTTCGATATTCAAACGCTCTTGAATCTGTGGCTTTTTAGAGTAGACTTCCACCGTACGAGCTAACTTTGATAAGCCTGCTACACGCCCATCAGGAATGTAGGCAATATGAGCTCGACCATAAAATGGTAAAAAGTGATGTTCACACATGGTATGGAAAAAGATATCCTTTTCCACTACCATATTGTCATCAATAATCTCAAAGGATTTTGACAGGTGCTCTTCAGCAGTTTGCCCAAGACCTGAAAAAATCTCTTGGTACATACGAGCGACACGGGCTGGTGTTTCCTGCAAGCCTTCGCGATTTGCATCCTCACCAACTGCCTCGATAATCATTTTTACAGCTTCTTCAATCTTTTGTGTATCCATTCTAATTTTTCCTCTCCATTAAGTAGGTTCTCACTTGGGCTAAAAAGTATAATGAGCCCGTGATAATCCTAACTGTTTTTTTCTCTTCATTTTCTGATAATTTTTTGTCTAGAAATTCCTGCCAACTTTGGTAGTTGAGATTTCTAGAATCAGCTATCTCTTTCAAGACTTTTTCATCCGTCGCCCGACTATCCTCAAAATGAGTTAGTGTAATCTTAGTATTGGACAAAGTTTCTAGCAAGTCCAACATATCCTCCAAGGCCTTGGTTTTGATACAAGTAAAGAGGATTTCCTTCTGATAGTCCGTAAAGCGTTCTTTCAAGGTAGCCAACAAGGCCTTGATGGCATGGGGATTGTGGGCCCCATCTAAAATCATCAAGGGTTCCCTATAAATAACCTCCAAGCGTCCAGGCCAGCTTGTTTCTTCCAAAGCTTGAGCCACTAAAGCATTATCTGGTAATTTTTGACCAGTCTCTTTGCAATAGCTATCTAACAAGGCCAGCGCCATCCCTGCATTCTCTATCTGGTGCAAACCAAGCAATCCTGTTTGGAAACGACCTTGTCTGACTGAGCTTGAATAATCAAAGATTTCGCCCGTCTCCACACTTTCATGATGGCTAACTTGATAATCTTCCCCATAAGCAAGCCTAGAAGCTTGTTTCGCTTTCGCAATCTGGTCGATAACCGACAAGGCTTCTGGGACAATGTGTCCTGTCACTAGAGGAACTCCTTGCTTGATAATCCCTGCTTTCTGCTCTGCGATGGCTTCCAAGCTATCCCCTAAAAGCGCTACATGGTCTAATCCGATAGTCGTGATACCTGTTAGGATAGGTTGACAGACATTGGTACTATCCAAAAGCCCGCCCATACCAACTTCCATGATCGCCACATCGACTTGCTCAGAAGCAAAATAATCATAGGCTATAGCAGTGATTATCTCGAATTCTGTCGTTCCTTGCAAGGCTTGATCATGCTCCCCTTCAAGTAGTGAACGATAATCCACCATCAAGGACTCTAATCTCGCTTCTGGGATGGACTCGCCGTTAATGGCAATCTGATCGGTATAATGAATCAGATAAGGAGAGCTAAAGACACCAACTCTTAGTCCCATCTTTTCCAACAGATTCTTCAAAAAGGTTATAGTAGAGCCTTTACCGTTTGTTCCCGCTATATGAATAACTTTGAGCTTGAGATGAGGATTCCCACGTAAGGCTAATAGCTCCACCATCCTCTCCAGACCAAAATGCGGTTGATCTGTCCGGTAGTTTGCTATCCACTGGTTCGTTTCGTTTTTATTCATGTTATTTATATTGTTTTAAATCTAAATTTTCCGCATGGTCTGCTAGACGGATGGCTGATGCAATTTCGACTGCCATCTTGTGACTGGCTACATCGTGCACGCGCACTACTTCTACACCCTGTCTAGCAGCAATGCTGGTCACATGGGCCGAAGCAATATCACGATTGCGGAAGCCAGCTTCAGTATCTGGATTGACTTCAAATCCATTTTCTTCAAGGATATTAATGACAAAGCGCTTGCGAGAGACTCCCAAAAAGATAGGATAGTCCATCTCGTGCAATTTTCCAAGATCACGTAGGAGGATGAGATTTTCTTTCTTTGTCAAACCAAAGCCAATACCTGGATCCAGCATGATGTTTTCTTTCAAAATTCCTGCTTTTTCCGCTCTTGCTAGAGCACGGTCAAAGAAAGCTGTCATCAATTCTTCTACTGATAGTTGTTCAAAGTCTGCTAAGTCTTCCTTTGTAAAAGTCTCTCCAAATCCAAAATGAGGAAATATGAGTGAACTAGGGTGCTGAGGGCGTGCCATGACTGGATTAAACATGATGACTACCTGAGCTCCAGCTCTGGCAACCACCTCTGCCATCTTCTCATCACCCATGAGGCCTGTAATGTCATTGACTATATTGGCACCAGCATTTAAAGCTGCTTCTGCCACCTGACTCTTCCAAGTATCGACCGAAATCAGAACATCACTTTCTTGGCGAATAGCCTGAATGACTGGAACCACACGCTGGATTTCCTCTTCAATCTCAACATAGCTACTTCCAGGTCGAGTAGATTCTCCACCGATATCTAAGATAGTGGCACCTTCAGCTATCAATTTTCTAGCTTGTTTTAAGGCTTCCTCAATAGCAAAAAATTGGCCCCCGTCAGAAAAAGAATCTGGGGTGACATTGATAATTCCACAAATAACTGTTTTTGTAAGATTGTCTCTTTTTTCCACGTTCATCACTCAAATTTCATTTAGATTGGTATTCCTCTATTTTACTGTTTTTTTTGGATTCTGTCCAATTATCCCTCAGTACTCTTTAACTTTAAAAGAGCGCAAAAAAAGGAGAAGCTGAGTCCTCCTTTTTCATATTCTTATTTTTCAGTCAAAGCTGCAAGTCCTGGAAGAACTTTACCTTCAAGGAGTTCCATTGATGCTCCACCACCAGTAGAGATCCATGAGAACTTGTCTGCACGACCAAGGTTGATTGCTGCGGCAGCTGAGTCACCACCACCGATGATTGATTTCACGCCTGGTTGTTTCACGATAGCGTCCATCACACCGATTGTACCAGCTTGGAAGTCTGGGTTTTCAAATACACCCATAGGTCCGTTCCATACAACTGTTTTAGCGCCAGTCAATGCTTCGTCAAATTTAGCGATAGATTTTGGACCGATATCCAAACCAAGGAATCCTGGGTCAACTGCTTCACCTTCAGTGTCTTTCACTTCAGTATAGTCAGCAAATGCGTTCGCTTCTTTTGAGTCAACTGGCAAGATCAATTTACCGTTTGCTTTTTCAAGAAGAGCTTTCGCTACATCCAATTTGTCTTCTTCTACAAGTGAGTTACCGATTTCGATACCTTGTGCTTTGTAGAATGTGTAAGTCATACCACCACCGATAAGAACTTTATCAGCTTTTTCAAGCAAGTTTTCGATAACACCGATCTTGTCTGAAACTTTTGAACCACCAAGGATAGCTACGAATGGACGTTCTGGAGTTTCAACTGCTTCTTGGATGTAGGCAATTTCGTTTTCAAGAAGGAAACCAGCAACTGCTTTTTCAACGTTTGCTGAGATACCAACGTTAGATGCGTGTGCACGGTGAGCTGTACCGAATGCATCGTTTACGAAGATACCATCTCCAAGTGATGCCCAGTATTTACCAAGTTCAGGATCATTTTTAGATTCTTTCTTACCGTCTACATCTTCAAAACGAGTGTTTTCAACCAAAAGAACTTGTCCATCTTCAAGAGCATTGATAGCTGCTTCCAATTCAGCACCACGAGTTACACCTGGAAGGAAAGTAACTTCTTGACCCAATTTAGCAGCCAAGTCAGCAGCTACAGGAGCAAGTGATTTACCAGCTTTGTCTGCTTCTTCTTTTACACGTCCAAGGTGAGAGAAGAGGATTGCACGTCCACCTTGTTCAAGGATGTACTTGATAGTTGGAAGAGCTGCAGTGATACGGTTGTCGTTAGTAATCACGCCATCTTTTACAGGAACGTTGAAGTCAACACGAACGAGAACTTTTTTCCCTTTCAACTCAACGTCTTTAACAGTCAATTTTGCCATTTGGAAAGACTCCTTAATTTTTTTTACGTGTTAATTATATCACAAAATCAATAAAAGAGATAGCAAAACCTTAAACTTTTATCCTGAAACAGCTCTTTCTAGTAAATGAAACTTACTATTTGCTCTCTGAGGAAATTCATCACTGTTTTTATCTTCATCTACGGTATGTTACTCATTCAAAAATAACAGCTCATATTTGAGGCTTTCTCCTTATCCTTTTGCTTTTCTAGAATACTTTTTAAAAGTCACTAACAAAATCTTAATGACTAAAAAGAGTGAGGCCGGGATCATTTGTCCCAACCTCACTTTTTATGAGCAATCTAACTTTGACACGGTAGCTGATTATACTTTTTTGTTGGTCTTTTAGACTAATCATCCTCACTGGGCTACGACTAGGAAATCGAGACTTTGTCTATCGATTTCTGTCCAACCACCTTTTATTGTGTAAAGTTGAATAAGGATAGACTATCCAACTTAATCTTCTTTTTTCTTTTGAGCTAGCAAGCCAAAACCACTTAAAACTCCGACCAAGCCAAGGGCAAGGAGGTTTGCATCTACTTCTGTACCTGTACTTGGAAGTTGTTTTCCTTCAGTTTTTTCAACTTGTACTTCTGCTTTTGCTGGTTCTTGCTTCGCCACTTGGCTTACTTGAACTGGCGAAACGGATGTTTCAGTCTTAGGTTCTGTTTTTCTAGTTTCCTTCTTAGCATCTTGAGTCGCTGGAGCAGGTGTAACTGGTCTGTCACCTGGTACTTTAACTACTTTTGTACCGACTTCAACAATCTCAGTTACGGCTTCCTTGAGAACTTCCGTTCCCTTAAGACTGCGATGTCCTTCAGAATCAATCTCTACAAGGTTTCTACGAAGGCCTGCAACTCCTACTTGAACCAAGCGTCGTTCTCCTACTGGGATGCTAGGATTTACTCCTTCTTCATGTCCATATGCAAGAACTTCTTCTTCCACAACCAAGCTTGGTTTCTTAACTTCTAAGACTTTTGGACCGTCTAGCGGTTGAACACGGCTTTCTACCTTAGTACCAACTTCAGTGATTTCTGCAACTGCTTCCTTGACTACTTCTGTCTGAAGAAGAGTACGGTTACCTTTGGCATCAACTTCAATCAGACGACGAGTCTGCCCTTCTACACCTGCCTGAACAATACGACGTTCACCCAACAAGAGGTCTCCTGCTGGACGTTCTTGGCGTTCGAAGGCTTGAGTTTCTGTTTCAACCACTAGCTCAGGTAGAGCTTCAACTGTTGGCGCAGTTTCTCCTTCTTCTAAGCTACCCACATGATGACTTTCTTCTGCAGAAGCTAGTTTCTTATTCAGCTTTTCTTTCATGTCCGCAAAGGCTTCTGGAGTTGGCGTTTGTGAAGATAACAAAGCTTCAGCTTCCGCAATCAACTCAGATTTAGGATCTTTTTCAAGGACAGATTCGAGCAAGCTTTCCAATTCTTCTCTAGCAGTTTGATAACGTTGATTGCCATCCAATTCAGTACCAGCTTGTTTCAAGTCATTCAAGGCTTGGTTGACTGCTTCTTGACTAGTATCGTGGTTTTCTAAAATCGCTTTTGCTGCATCAATCTTCTCAGCAAGAGCTGCTTGTTTTGCTGCATCAGCAAATGTATAAGCTATTGTTTCTTTGCGTCCTTGAGCAGATGTGATTTCTTGTTTCAAATATTCGTCGTTAATGGCTGCCTTAGGTGATACTAGAACATCAAAGTCGACAGTTTGTCCTTGATAGTGCAACTGAAGTTTTTGACGGCCTGTTTTTTGAGAATCATAACCTGTAATTTCGACTCCTTGGTCTGTAAAGCTATGTTCAGTCTCCGTCTCATCATCATACAAGACCTTGAAACGTCCTTCTGATAAGTCTAGAGCATCGCCTACCAAGTAGTCAATTTTCGGTTGTTTGCTAATATACAAGGCTGCGACTTCTTTTGGACCAGCTTCTTCACCAGTCACTTGAACCTTGAAACTTCCTGCAACTGGAAGACCAAGATAGGTTACTGTTAACTCTTGTTCGCCATGATGGTGAGCATCGTAGCCATTAACAGTAACTCCTGCATGACTAAGGTTGATGACTTCATCTGCTTCTTCACCTTCGTATTTGACACGGAGAAGACCACCTTTAAGATTCAATTCCTCACCAACTTGATAAGTTGCCTTTTTAGGTGCTACTTCTAGACTGACAGTCTTAATCTTTCTTTCATCCTGAGGAATCGTCACAGCAAGAGTATTACTGATTTCTTTCCCTGGCAATTGTGTTCGGTAATAAAGAAGACTTGGACGTTTTTCAAAGCTCAATGGTTCTGTCGCCAAATCCCCTCCAACTGCTGTATTTAAGGTAGCGATTGGAGTTTGTGAATCTGCCTTGTCATAGACTGTAATTGTTGCTCCAGCAGGAACTTCTGAGAAGCCGAGCTGAATCTTATTGTCAGTTAGAACACGCGCTGCAACTTTACTCATTGGAATGTTTTGGCTTTCTGTATCTAGGGTTTCGTACATCTTCCAGTTGTAGATACGGATAGCTTTCCATGGTGTTCCATTGTCAGACGTGATGACGTTCAAGCGCCAGTCTTGCGCAGTGATTGGGCTATCAAGGGTGATATCTGAAACATGGGCTTTATTGCCACGAACAGCTTTAGCTAGTTTCCATTCGCCTGCTTCATCTTTGTAGTAAAGGTCAAAGTCTTTGGTGTTCATCAATCCATCATTAACAGACTCTCCACCAGCTCCTGCATGGTCCATGACCCATCTAACGACACGGCGTGGTTGTGTCAAACGGATATCAACGCTACCACTCAATTGAGCAGAAGACCATTTGTCAGATAGGCTGGTGATGGTCCCATTCAACATTCCTTCGATGCCTTCTCCACCTTCTGTATTTGGGAAGGTACTTCCGATAACAGTCGCTCCTGGAACGATATTTTCTGCAAGAGGTCTTGGAAGGCTGGTATCTTGGACAGTCATTCCCCACTCGAAGTTTGTAGTTGCTGCTTCAGAGCGAAGTCCATTCTTCCCAACTGCGACAACCTTCAACTCTTGACTAGTACCAGTTGCACTAGCTGAACGGCTAACTTTTGGTAGGTAGATTGTAGTGGCAGATGATCCTGTCAATAGACGCCAAGTATCGCCATCTTTCTCATAAACTTCATAGAAGTCAGCATCCTTGTTACCTGTAAATTGAACAATGGCTTCCGCTTCTTGAGCATTTTTCAGAGATTGTTTAGTTACTTTAAGAGCAGTTGGTGCTTGAGGTGCCTCTTGATTATCTGACACTGTCAACTCACCCAAGTTAAATTGGTAATCCTTAAGAGCAGTAGTATTTTCAAAAGTAAGTTTGATACCGTAAATGGTCTGACCAGCTAAAGCACTCAAGTCAAATTCGTCTTTTGTCCAATCGTCAGATAGAGTCAGTTCTTTACGAGCATTCTCACCACCATAGGTATAGTTTTTCTGAGTCGCAAACTCTACATAGACCTTGCTTCCCTTACCACCTTTATGGGCAACACGGAGTTTCGATTTATCGGTTACTTCCAGTTTTGTAGAGTAGAGACGAACATCTTGGTTGGTATTTTCAGCTAGATCACCCGCAAATTTAAGGGAATTTCCTCCATTGTAGGCATCTTCAAAGTCATAGTCAGCTTGGAGTTTAGCAGCTGAAGATGTTTGCCACCAGCGCCATGTAGGCAAGATACCAGATACAGAACGATAGTTCCATTCAGAGTCCTTGGAAACTTTTCCGTCTACGAACCATTTTTTACCATGTCCAGTGTTAAAGGATGTTGTGAAGGTACGTCCCACTGCTGGAGTGCGGTCAGCTACAAGGTTGGCAATCCCGTACCAGTCCTTGTCATCTGGTTTTTGACCAGTTGGATCTCCCTGATAACCTGTGAAGAAGATGTTTTCATTCTTGTGATAGTCTTCGCCTGTCTTGCCAAGGCTTGTAATAGTATCTGGGGCAAAGAGACCGAGTGACAAACGGAGCTTGCCGTTTTCATCTAAAAGGGCATCCCATTTCACTTTAGTCTTATAAGAACCACCCTGTTGCAATTCCAAACCTGCAAAAACATCATACTGACTACGTCCAAGCCGTTTTGCCATAGTTACAGAGTAATCATTTTTCTCTTTGGTCCAGTTAAAGTTGGCAAAAAAGTGATCCGCAGGAACCTTGTCTCCCTCTTTTTCCATGAATTGGTAATTGTATTCACCCAAACCATCTTCATGATAACGACCATATTCATAGGTCATGGCATCGTACCAAGAATATTTGACTGGATGATTGACTTTGGCAGCATATTCCTTGGTATAGAGCATAAAGTCACGCATTTTCTTACCAAGAGGCGTTACGATATCACCTGTTGTTTCTTGGTTGATAAAGTAGCCATCAAATCCATAATATTTGGCCAAATCAACTAACTTACGAGCAATAGGGAAAGTTCCGTCTTCGTCTTGTTGAAGGGCTGCAGCAAATTTTTCTTGGTCTGCAATGCTATTTGACCAGTTGAAGAATAGGGTGCCCAATACAGGAACGCCATTACGGTGACCAGCATCAATCACATCCGGAGTTGGAACCAGTCCTTCCCAAAAGACCATGGAATTCAAATATTGCCAGTAGTCAAAAGCGTAGGCTTTAAACTCTTCACCACCTACAGAAGCGTGGTCTTTAGCCTTAGAGTTGGTATTGGCAAGAGCTTCAACCTTGGCATCCTTATTGGCTTTTTCATTTACAACATGTCCACGATAGCGTTTGGCTAGTTCCACTGAAGAGCGGTTAATAGCATCGTCTTCACGGGTACCTGGTTCCCATTTCAACAAATCTTCCCATGTGTCAAACTTAATTTCTTTTGGTCGAAGACTTTTTTCTTCTTTCTTAGGAACATCAGAGACTGTTGCTTTTTCTTCTGGCTTATTTTCTGTAGTTGCAGGCGTTTCTTCAGCCTTAGGCGTTTCAGCAGTTGGACTAGTTGCTTCCTTATCCACTGCTGTCAATTGATCCAAACTTGGTTTCTCTTCTGAAACAGGCTGCTCGCTTGTCTTATCTTCCCTCGCTTCTAGCTCTTTCAATACTTCTGGTGCTGGTGTAGTTGCTTCTGCTGGAGTAGCTGTTGATGGTTGCTCTGAAGCTACTGCTGTAGTTGTTGTCCCATTTTCTGGAACGATTGACTCTTCAGCTAAAGCCGGTCCTGCAAATAGGACTGAACCAATCATCAATGAGCAGGCACCCACTGACAATTTTCGAATACTATAGCGACAACGTTTATCAAAAAATGGATTCTTCATCTTTTTCTCCTTTGACTTTCTCTTGAAAGTAAGCGCTTTATTTTTACATTAAAAAAGTAACTGTTCCAAAAATACACAGAACAGGACATTTTTATTTTACGATATTTAGAAAAAGAGTCAACACTAGCCCTTCAAGAACTATAAAGAAGTGAAGAATTAATATAAATTAGATAATCATCTGCCCATTTTTCGAATAAAATCAACATTTTCTCAAAAAAAAGCATTTACTACTTGTTAGATTTACTTTTATCCATTAAAATAGAGTAGGAGAGATTCCACGATTATTTTTCGGAGGAAAAAGAAAATGTCCATTAATTGGCAGGAAATTGTATTTCACTTTTTAGGTGGTCTGGGACTGTTTTTGTATAGTATCAAGACCATGGGAGACGGTTTGCAACAAGCAGCCGGAGATCGTCTTCGATATTACATTGACAAATATACCAGTAACCCTTTCTTTGGCGTTCTGGTAGGTATCGGGATGACTGCCCTGATTCAGTCTAGTTCAGGGGTTACGGTTATCACTGTTGGTCTGGTTAGTGCGGGACTTTTGACCCTACGTCAGGCTATCGGGATTGTTATGGGTGCCAATATCGGAACCACTGTCACATCCTTTATCATCGGTTTTAAACTGGGTGACTATGCTTTACCCATGCTCTTTATTGGAGCTATCTGCCTCTTCTTTACAAAAAATCGCTCGATAAATAATGTCGGACGAATCCTCTTTGGTGTCGGTGGTATCTTCTTCGCCCTCAATCTTATGAGTGGTGCCATGGAGCCTTTGAAAGATTTACAAGTCTTTAAGGACTACATGATCGAACTCAGCAAAAATCCTATCTTAGGCGTCTTTGTTGGAACAGGCTTGACACTCCTCATTCAGGCTTCTTCAGCCACTATTGGAATTTTGCAAAACCTCTATGCTAGCCATCTCATTGATTTACAAGGTGCTTTGCCAGTGTTATTCGGGGATAATATTGGGACTACTATCACCGCTATTATCGCAGCTTTAGGAGCAAATATCGCTGCCAAACGTGTGGCTGGAGCCCATGTCGCTTTCAATGTTATCGGAACCGTAATCTGTATGATTTTTCTAGTTCCTTTTACAGCCTTGATTCAATGGTTTGAAACTACACTAAACTTGGCACCAGAGATGACTATTGCCTTCGCACACGGGACCTTTAATATTACTAATACTATTATCCAATTCCCATTTATCGGAGCTCTCGCTTATCTAGTTACCAAACTCATTCCTGGTGAAGATGAAGTTGTCAAATACGAACCTCTTTATCTGGATCCACAACTAATCAAACAGGCTCCATCTATCGCACTAGGGAATGCCAAAAAAGAGCTCCTACACTTGGGGAATTACGCTGCTAAAGCTTTTGACCTTTCTTACGACTACATTATCAACTCTGAAGAAAAAGTGGCAGAAAAAGGTCATAAAACTGAAGAAGCCATCAATACAATCGATGAGAAATTAACGCGTTACCTCATTAGTCTATCTAGTGAAGCATTGAGCCAGAAAGAGAGTGAAGTCTTGACGAACATCCTTGACTCTTCTCGAGACTTGGAACGTATTGGTGACCATGCGGAAGCTCTTTTAAACCTAAATGACTATCTCCAACATAAAAATGTACAATTTTCTAATGCCGCTCTAGCAGAATTAGAAGAAATCTATCGTGAAACTAGCCAGTTTGTTAAAGATTCTCTATACAGTGTTGAAAACAACGATCTAGAAAAAGCCAAATCTCTTATTGATCGCCACGAAGCGATTAATAAAATGGAACGATTGCTTCGTAAGACACACATCAAGCGTCTCAATAACGGCGAATGTTCTCCCCAAGCAGGTGTCAACTTTATCGACATCATTTCACACTACACTCGTGTATCAGACCACGCTATGAACCTTGCTGAAAAGGTTCTGGCTGAACAAATCTAAGAGCCAAGAAGCTATCCTGAATAGGATGGCTTTTTCATCTCCTAATCACTAATTGCTTTCCTAACATATAAAAAAATGCTTTGATTCACAATAGAATCAAAGCATTTTAAAGAGCTCTCCAATCATAATGGAAGATGCAGCTGCTCCCTTATACCTGGCTTCTTCTTTTGTGATGAAGCGGGCCAGATTGACTAACTCTGGAGCTGGAGTTCTAGGATTCTTGAGGAGTTCAAGTGTGACTAGCCCTGAAAGTCGGACTGCAAGCAAGCGCTCATTGGTGCTGGGCAACTGCCTCGCAGTTTCTAGGAGTGCAGCCACTAAATCTTCACTCAAGTTTTGACGGGCATGATTGTAAAGGTCCCGTATCAAGGTTTCTAGGTTTGGTTCTTCCATACCTATCACCTCCATCTTTTCAGTTTAATAATTTTTAATCAAATCTACTGTAGAGCGATCCAATTTTTTCACCAAGGCTTGAAGGAAGGCTTGTGCTTCAAGGAAATCATCCATGGCATAAAGTGTTTGATGAGAGTGGATATAACGAGCGCAGACACCGATTGTTGTTGATGGCACACCACCATTTTTCAGATGAGCTGCTCCTGCATCTGTACCACCTTTTCCACAGTAGTATTGGTACTTGATACCAGCTTCTTCAGCAGTTGTCAAAAGGAAGTCCTTCATGCCTGGGAGAAGCAAGTGACCTGGATCGTAGAAACGAATCAAGGTTCCATCACCAATCTTACCTTGACCACCATAAACATCACCTGCTGGTGAACAGTCTACAGCAAGAAATACTTCTGGATCAAATTTTGTTGTAGATGCATGGGCACCACGAAGTCCAACTTCCTCTTGGACGTTAGCACCAAGGTAAAGTTCATTTCCCAGTTTTTGACCTGACAAGTTTTCAGCCAACTCGCTAACCATGAGAACTCCATAACGGTTATCCCATGCTTTTGAGATGATATTTTTTTCATTAGCAGTTAGAATCGCACTACTATCTGGAACTATGGTGTCACCAGGACGGATACCAAAACTTTCAGCCTCAGTCTTATCTGCAAAACCACCGTCAAAAACGATATCTGAAATAGCTGGCATGGTTGGGCCACCTGTGCCTCGAGTCAAATGCGGAGGAACTGAACCTGAGATGACTGGAATTTCACGTCCTTGGCGTGTAAAGAGTTTAAAGCGTTGGCTGCTGACAACCATAGGGTTCCAACCACCAATGTTGACTACTCGGAAGGTCCCATCTGACTTGATTTCACTTACCATAAAACCAACTTCATCCATGTGAGAGGCTACCAAAACACGAGGGGCATTTTTAACTTCTGAGTGTTTAACCCCAAAAATACCACCCAAGCCATCAGTCACAACTTCATCTACGTGAGGTGTTAATTTTTCACGAAGATAAGCGCGAACAGGTGCTTCATGACCTGAGATAGCGGAAAGTTCTGTTACTTCTTTAATTTTAGAAAATAATGTTGTCATTTTAATTCCTTCTTTCTTTCAACCATTTTACCACTTTTTATAGGAGAAAGGTAGTGGAAATCAACATTTTACCAAGTAACTTACTCTTGTAACAATAAAAGAATCACAAATGTGATCCTTCTTCTCTTGTATTTCGCTTTAATGAAAAATGGTCTGGTACTGGATCTTTACCCGTTTTCGACCAAGGATGGCAACGTAATATCCTAGCAAAGCCCATCAAAACTCCCTTGAGTCCATGTTTTTCAATAGCCTGAATCATATAATTTGAACAAGTGGGCTCAAATCTGCAAGACGGTGGAAAGGCTGGCGAGATAAAGCGTTGGTAAAAGCGCACTGGCGCAATTAAGATTTTTTTCATCATTTATTATTTGTTACAGCCATGGTGTGTAGTTGACTGATTTCTTTTTTGTTAAGACGACGGGATTCTCCTGGACGGAGACCTGTCAAGTCTAGATGTCCAAAACGGGTCCGTGACAACTTGTCCACTTGGAGACCGACAGCTTCAAACATCTTTTTAACCTGGTGATTGCGTCCTTCATGAATGGTTAGCTGAACAACCGAACGGTTTTTAACAGAATCTACTTTGAGAATTTCATAGACGGCCGGCTTGGTTTTCTTGCCTTCAATTTCAACGCCTCGAGTCAAAGGACGGAGGTTTTCTTTGTTGGCAATCCCTTTTACACGCGCGACATAAACCTTGTCAATCTCATTACGTGGGTGAATCATCTCATCTGTAAAGTCCCCGTCGTTGGTCAAAATCAAGACTCCAGATGTATCCCAGTCCAAACGCCCTACCGGATAAATCCGTTCTTTAACATTAGGTAAAAGGTCAACAACAGTCTTGCGGCCCTTGTCATCCGTTACACTGGAAATTACACCACGTGGTTTATTGAGCAGATAGTAGACTTTTTCTTCATTATAGATGGGTTGACCTTCAACTTCAACCTTATCACCAGACTTAATGGTTGTCGCTAGTTCACGCACCACTTGGCCGTTAACCGTCACCAAGCCTTGCTTGATCAACTCTTCTGCTTTTCTCCTACTGGCCACACCTGCGTGGGCAATATATTTATTGATTCTCATCTTCTTCTATCCTTTCACCAAATAATTGGCTTTCTTGTGCTTGAATGTCAAGCTCATCAATCACGGGCAATTCTTCCAAATGGTTAATGCCCATGTAATCTAGGAAATAATCCGTCGTTACATAGAGATTAGGGCGTCCAAGAACTTCTTTTTTCCCATCTTCTCGTATCAAATCGAAGGCCTGTAACTTAGCTAGAGCTCCGCTCGAATTAACCCCACGGATAGCATCGATTTCTATACGTGTGATAGGCTGCTTGTAGGCAATGATGGACAAGGTTTCTAGCGCAGCTCGAGATAGACTCTGGTTGATGGGGGCCTTAGAGTATTCTTTCAAAATAGCTGCAAATTGAGGCTTGGTGACTAATCTATAAGAACCTCCTGTCTCAATCAGGGATAGACTAGAATCCTGGTCTTTTTCATACTTTTGGACTAACTTTTCTAAGCTTTGCTGAATTCCTGTTGGTGGAAGCGATAAGAGTTCTGCCAACTGGCGAGCCCTAATCCCATCCTCACCTGACACAAACAGGAGCGCTTCTATTTCTGCTAAAGTACTCATACTTCCTCTCTATCAAGCCTGACTTTGCTCTACTTGATTTTCGTCTTTCTTTTTCATGAGATAGATATCTCCAAAACTCTCTTTTTGAATCAAGAGAATTTCTTGGGTTTTAATCAACTCCAAGGTCGCTAAAAAGAGTGTAATAACCTCCTGCAAATCCTTGGTTTCTTTAAATAAATCCTGCAAGCATAATTGTTGACCTTCAACCAAGGCTTCTCGGACGATAACCATCATATCCTCAATCTTATACTCATCTCGTAAAATAGTTGTATGATTTTTCGAGAATTCTTCCTTTTTCTTGGTCAGTAAGGTTGAAAAAGCTAAGAAGAGATCGATCGTGGTCTTATCATGAACAAGTTCAGCATCCTCATAAATCAACTCTGTCGGTGCTTTTGAGTAATATTTAGCTCGTTCTTGGTGCTTGATTTCCAACTGTTCTCCCAAGAGTTTAAACTTACGGTATTCTTCGATCTGAGAAAGGAGGTCCTGCTCTAGTTCATCCTCTAGGTCTGTCACTTCTGCAACCTTTGGCAAGAGCTTGCGACTCTTGATCAGCATGAGTTGGCTAGCCATGACCATGTACTCACCTGCGACTTCCAAACGCATAGCTTGTAATGTCGAGATATAGGCTAGATATTGCTCGATAACATCTGTAATCGGCACATCATAGATATCCATCTGGTACTTTGAAACCAAGTGCAAAAGAAGATCCAAAGGCCCTTCAAAATCTTTTAATTTAATATCCATTATCTATATTTTTCCAAGGTCATGACTGTCTTTAATCCTAATTTTTTAGCAATTTCGTACAAGTCAACCTTTTCTTCGATTTGTCTTAATATAAACTGTTCTCTCAATCCTTGGGCAGATAAGTCTGAAAAACCTTTTTCCTTTAGAAAGGTTTCTAACTGACGAAAGGCCCACTGACGGGAGTATGGCTTCCCAGCTTTTTCAAAGAGGTAGGTTTGTCCCATCAAGGGTTCTAACTCTGCAAGCAAGTTTGTGGGAAGGCTCAAGATTCTTTGTTGAGAAGCTTTATTGATTCTCAATACTTGGAAATCCAGATTTATATCACTTGTTTGTAAGGCTAGAATTTCACTCGGCAAAAGGCCCAACTCTACTATCAACAAGGCTATCAATCGCCCTTCTGGAAAAGAACTTTCTTGCCAAAAAGAACTCAAATCTAAAAGTTCCGACTGAACTTGCTTTTTCTCAGCCTGTTTTGGCAATTCTAAACGGTAAAAGGTACTAATTTCCCCCTTCTGGTATAAAAAGTAAAGAAATTGATTGCAAGCAGAAACCTTACGCTTTTGGGCACTAATTTTAAAATTTGATAGTTGAGCTTGGTAGATTTTTAAACTTGTCTCAGAGATTCGTTCTCCAATCAAATCTAAAAACTGCTCCAAGTCGTACATATAAGACTGTTTAGAATTACTAGATAGATTTTGTTTTTCTTCTAAAAATGCTGAAATTCCTTCTCTCATTTGCTTCGAATCTCATATTCCTTACTAAAGTCATGCAAGAGAGCATTGACAGCCTTGAGGATTGATTTCCGTGTGATAATGCCTTGGAAGATACCATCCTTGTCAACGACTGGTAGGAAAGACTCATCCACTAACTTATGCAAAACATCCGTCAGTGTATAGTCTGGACTGACAACTGCTACGTCCTTTTTGGTCATGTGTACGATATCCGTATCTGCCATGGCTTCCTGACTCAAGTCCTGCTCCATCTGATAGGCAAGAATGTCTCTAAGTCCAATGGTTCCGACAAATTCTTTCTCATCAGTCACTACTGGCACTCTGGTATAGGTCATCTGGCTAAGGAGGAGAATTGCATGATCTGCATTGTGGCTATCAATGAGTACAGCCAAATTTTCAGCAGGAGTTAAAAAGGTTTCCTCTTGCTCCAGTAAAAACTGTTCAAACTCTTTGGCAATCATCGAGCAAACTCCTTGGATAAGCCGGGATAGACCTCATGGTTACGGGTCAAAAAGTCCGCTTTAAAGTAGCTATCATCAATCTCTACACGGGCATAGAGACATTCTCTGATGGTCCCACGTGGCTGACTGATAGAACCAGGATTTAAAAAGAGGGTCTTTCCTTCCATCCAAGCATTTGGAACATGCAAATGACCATAAAGACAAATATCTGCATCTTCCTCTTGAGCCCAGAAGTCCAGTTTTTGGAAATTAAAGTTAATATCAAACAAGTGTCCATGAGTCTGGATAATTTTGGTAGGACCAAGTTGGGTCACCAAACGTTCTGGATAATCTGAATAAAAATCCATGTTCCCTCTGACAACCTGGATTCCTTCCCAGAGGGGTGAATCTGGGCGAAGCTCAGAGTCACCATCGTGAAAAATAGCATCGACTTTCCCCAGATAGCGGTTACGGATTTCTTCTACAATCAAGCTATCTCCGTGGGAGTCACTCATTACAATGATGGTTTGCTTTGCCATGATGGAAATACCTCCAAAAGTTTCTTAACGGCTAAGGCACGGTGGGATTGACTATTTTTTTCTTCGAGGGTTAATTCAGCTGATGATTTGCCAGTTTCTCCTACTAAGAAGAGCGGATCATAACCAAAGCCATTTTCACCCTTAGGTTCAAAGTTAATGTAGCCTGGCCAGTCAGCTTCGACCACCAAGCTTTCCTTACCTGGGCTAGCTACGACCAGGGTTGTATGGAATTGTGCCGAACGGTCCTTGAGTTCAAAGACCATGGCTAATTCGTGCAAGAGTTTAGCATTATTTTCTTGGTCAGTAGTCCCTACTCCTGCGAAACGAGCTGACCAGACACCTGGTAATCCACCGAGGACATCAACTTTAAGACCAGAGTCATCAGCTAAAACCATCTTGCCTGTTAATTTAGAGATGGTTTCTGCCTTAAGGCGGGCATTTTCTTCAAAGGTCATACCTGTTTCAGCTACTTCAGGCAGATCAGGATAGTCATTGAGATTTTCTACATCATAACCTAGCTTATCAAAGATAGCACGAAATTCCTTGGTCTTGCCCTCGTTACGAGTCGCAATCAGCAAGTTTTCTCTGACCTTGTTTGTCTCAAAGAAATCTTGAACGTTGACTCCTTCTTTAGGCAATTCGACATGCAGAAGTTGACCATTTTCAACTAAGAGCAAGGCACCCTGACGTTGAATGACTTCTAAGTTTCGGTCCGCTTCTTGGTTGAGAATATCTACCACAAAAGAGAGTAAGCGATAGGCTGAACCATATCGTAAAACAGTGACTGAAAGCGGAAATCCTCGCTCCTCATCTCGAAAGATTTTGGCTAAATCAAACAAAGGAAATTCTAAGTCATCATCCGTCAAAGTCCGAATGCCACCAAAAACACTGTAGGACCCGACATACCAGTCCTGGTCGTCCTTGTATTCATAAATTTTGTTTGTCATAATGTTACATGCTCCACATGAATCTCTTTTTCCAGCCATTCTGCTCCGATTTGAGCAAAACTTTGGCTATTTGCAGTTGTGTAAAAACGATGTTGTAGAGGCCCTGCATCGCGGCCACGGTTAATCTCAAAGTAATTGAGCAAGACTGAGATGTCACGTACACACTCAGCTCCACTATCGATCAGCTGAACCTTAGGCCCCATGACATTTTGGATGATAGGTCTAAGGAGCGGATAATGGGTACAGCCTAAAATCAAGCTATCCACTTTTCCGACTAAGGGACGCAAGGTTTCATAGACAACTTTCTTGGTCACACTGGTCGATAGGGCTCCTGACTCTACCAAGGGAGCAAACTTAGGGCAGGCCAAGCTTTCCACTTGTAAATCTGGGTCTAGATCATGAATCTTTTGTCGATAAATATCTGATTTTACCGTCATCGAAGTTCCAATCACACCGATTTTCCCACCCTGACTCGCTTTGATAGCTGCTGATGCACCAGGCAAAATCACACCCAGCACCGGAATATCCAACTTAGCTTTAATCTCTTCCCAGACGACTGCCGTTGCTGTATTACAAGCAATGACAATCATTTTGACATCCTTGGTCAAGAGAAAGTTGACCAGCTGCCAAGTATATTCACGAATCTGCTCAGCAGGCCGGGGACCATAGGGCGCCCGTGCCGAATCTCCAATATAGACGATTTCTTCATGGGGAAGCTGGCGCATGAGCTCGCGCACAACCGTCAAGCCCCCGACACCCGAATCCAAAAAACCAATTGGTCGATTATCCATACAGTCTTCTTTCTAGTATTTTTTCTGATTGATAGTTCATTATCATTACATTTCTTCCTGAAATTTCTGACAGACTGGGTAGCTCCCGACTGTCTCCCTCTTAATCATAATCAAATATCAATAGAATGCAAGGAAAAAGTCTTGTCTCTAAATATCAGTCAAACATAGTGAGAAGTCTGGAACTTTCATCCCAGACTTTTCCTATTTATTTCTTTTTATTGTTAGCAAGGGCTGCTTTTTGTTGGCGAATGATTTGGTGGTAAACTTGTTGTACTTTAGCTTCACTTGGTTTTTGACCGTTTGCACTCAACAGAGTACGAACGGCCTCTGCATTCAAACGTGGGTTATCCGCAAATTCTTTTTCGATTTGCTTGCGCACCAAGTACATACCTCCAAGAGCTCCTCCTAGAAAAGCTAAAAGAATCAATACAATTGCTAAAATAAGGTTCATAACATTTCTCCTGTTTCTTTTTGAATCTTCTATATTATACCATAAATTCCCACGCCTGACTAGTTTGAGTTACGCTTTCATAAGGGTCGGTAATTACTCAGATTCTTTTTTTATCTCTGATCTTTTTTCAATAGAATTAAAAAGAACTAAAATTTGGTAAAATAAGCTAATTTCTCCTGAAAGCCCTTGCAATAATTTTGTTTATTTGTTATATTAAGATTATCTGAAAAAATCACACATATTTCTGTAAGACTTATTTTTTAAAAAGAAAATGTATGCGCTTACAGATTGAGGAAAGGAGAATTTTGTGGATAAGAGATATTGGGAAAAATCCTGCAAGTATAGCATCCGCAAACTAAGTGTCGGAGCTGCCTCCGTTTTACTTGGAGCTGTTTTTTTAGCAGCACAAGGTGTGGCTGCTGATGGTATCGAGATTCCGGAAAGTGAGGCAACCATTACTGAAACCTCTACTAAACCAGATACGAAGGTAGAGGAAGCTCTCGTTTCTAACGCAGAGACTCAACCTATAGCTGAATCAGCTGAAAAGCAAACAAACTCAGAGCCAGAACCACCTCAAACTGCTAGCCAGTCAGAGACTAGTACTACTACTGCCCCTGCTGACAATAAGGAGAGCGAAAAACCAGAACTTCCTGTGAACAAGCAAGAACATTACGAACTACAGTACAACCAACCAACCGCTCCTTCCTATGATGGATGGGAAAAACAAGCCCTTCCAGTAGGAAATGGAGAAATGGGAGCCAAGGTTTTCGGACTCATCGGTGAAGAAAGAATCCAGTACAACGAAAAAACACTTTGGTCTGGAGGCCCACAACCTGATAGTCAAGACTATAACGGCGGAAACTACAAGGAACGCTACAAAGTCTTAGCTGAAATCCGTAAGGCCTTAGAGGACGGTGACCGTCAAAAAGCCAAACAACTAGCAGAGAGAAATTTGGTTGGGCCAAACAATGCCCAATACGGTCGCTACCTAGCCTTCGGTGATATCTTCATGGTCTTTAATAACCAGAAGAAGGGCTTGGAAAATGTTACTGACTATCATCGTGGCTTGGATATTTCTGAAGCTATTACAACTACCTCCTATACCCAAGACGGGACAAGCTTCAAACGAGAAACCTTCTCTAGTTATCCAGACGACGTTACTGTCACCCATTTGACTAAAAAGGGAGACAAAACCCTTGATTTTACGCTTTGGAATAGCTTAACAGAAGACCTGATTGCTAATGGTTACTATTCTCGGGAGAATTCTAATTACAAACAAGGAACTGTTAGCGTTGATTCTAATGGTATTTTACTCAAGGGAACTGTCAAAGATAATGGTTTGAAATTTGCTTCCTATCTTGGTATCAAGACGGACGGAAAAGTCACTGCTCAAGATGGTTATTTGACTGTCACTGGAGCCAGTTATGCAACACTGCTACTCAGTGCCAAGACTAATTTTGCTCAAAATCCGAAAACCAATTACCGCAAGGATATTGATGTAGAAAAAACTGTCAAATCTATCGTTGAAGCTGCTAAAGCCAAAGACTATGAGACTCTGAAAAATGATCACATCAAGGATTACCAAAGCCTTTTCAATCGTGTTCAACTAAACCTCGGTGGTAGCAAGTCTAACCAAACTACAAAAGAAGCTCTCCAAACCTATAATCCAACAAAAGGTCAAAAGCTAGAAGAACTCTTCTTCCAATACGGACGTTATCTACTGATCAGTTCTTCTCGTAATCGGACAGATGCCCTCCCTGCCAACTTGCAAGGAGTCTGGAATGCTGTAGATAATCCTCCTTGGAACTCAGACTATCACCTCAATGTCAACCTACAGATGAACTATTGGCCTGCCTACATGAGCAATCTCGCAGAAACGGCTAAGCCAATGATCAATTATATTGATGACATGCGCTATTATGGCCGTATCGCTGCTAAAGAATATGCAGGTATCGAGTCCAAAGAAGGTCAAGAAAATGGTTGGCTGGTTCATACTCAGGCGACACCATTTGGCTGGACAACTCCTGGTTGGAACTACTATTGGGGTTGGTCTCCTGCTGCCAATGCTTGGATGATGCAGAACGTCTATGACTACTACAAATTCACCAAGGATGAAACTTATCTTAAAGAAAAGATTTATCCAATGCTCAAGGAAACAGCCAAGTTCTGGAATTCCTTCTTGCACTACGACAAGGCTAGTGACCGCTGGGTTTCTTCTCCATCCTACTCACCAGAACATGGGACCATCACGATTGGGAATACCTTTGACCAATCTCTAGTTTGGCAGCTTTTCCACGACTATATGGAAGCAGCCAATCATCTGAAGGTCGACCAAGATTTGGTGACAGAAGTGAAGGCTAAATTTGATAAGCTCAAACCACTTCATATCAACCAAGACGGCCGTATCAAGGAATGGTACGAAGAAGACAGCCCACAATTCACTAACGAAGGCATTGAAAACCACCACCGCCACGTTTCCCATCTAGTTGGTCTCTTCCCAGGTACTCTATTTGGCAAGGATCAGCCTGAATATCTAGAAGCTGCACGCGCAACCCTCAACCACCGTGGAGATGGTGGAACTGGTTGGTCTAAGGCCAATAAAATCAACCTCTGGGCCCGTCTCCTAGATGGAAATCGTGCCCACCGTTTGTTGGCAGAACAACTCAGATCCTCAACCCTAGAAAATCTCTGGGATACCCACGCGCCTTTCCAAATTGATGGAAACTTTGGTGCAACCAGCGGTATGGCAGAAATGCTCCTTCAGTCTCACACAGGCTACATTGCCCCATTACCAGCCCTTCCAGATGCATGGAAAGACGGGCAAGTCTCAGGCTTAGTCGCTCGTGGTAACTTTGAAGTCAGCATGAAATGGAAAGAGAAAAATCTTGAAACGCTATCTTTCCTTTCTAATGTCGGTGGAGATTTAGTCGTAGACTATCCAAATATCGAATCTAGTATTATCAAGATTAATGGCAAGGAAGTTCAAGCTAGTCGCCTCAAAGATAACCGTATCCAACTTGCGACTCAAAAAGGTGATATCATTACCTTTGAAAACTTCCCTGGACGAATGACTCGCTTAGCAGCCCTTCGAAAAGATTCCGTCACAGCTGAACTCGACTTTAACACAGTTGAGGGAGCAAGTCATTATGTCATCCGACGAGAAAGCAAGGATGAAAACAGTCAAACTCCTAGCGTTCGTGAGTTTATCACCAACCAAACTCACTTCATCGATCGCTCGATTGATTCTAGCCATGCCTATACTTATACCGTTAAGGCTATGCTAGGGGGCCGTACAACACCAGTTTCAGATTCTGCTTCTATCGACGCCTTCAGTGAGTTGATGGATGACCGTGACAAACGCATCCAGTACGGTTCTGCTTATGGAAACTGGGCTGACTCAGAACTCTTTGGTGGAACAGAGAAATACGCCGATATCTCAAATGGAAATTACTCCGATAAGGATGCGACTGCAACTATTCCTTTCAATGGACCTGGTATTGAAATCTACGGACTCAAGTCATCTCAATTGGGACTTGCTGACGTTAAAATCGATGGCAAGTCTGTTGGAGAACTTGACTTCTATACAGCAGGAGCAACTGAAAAAGGTGTATTGATAGGACGTTACACAAATCTTTCTTCAGGTCCTCACCTCATGACCATCACTGTTAAGCGAGAACACAAGGGACGAGGAAGTGAACGCTCAAAAATTTCCTTAGACTACTTCAAGGTCTTCCCAGGTCAAGGAGAGGCTGTTGAGAAGATCGACGACCGTGACCCTCGTATCCAGTATGGTTCCATGTTTAAGGATTGGAGCGATGCAGAACTCTATGCTTCTACAGAAAAATATGCTGACATCAACGCTGATGATAGCCTCGCTTCTGAAGCCACTGCAACCATTCCATTCTCTGGAACAGGTATCCGAATCTATGGATTAAAAACGGCATCACTAGGCAAGGCACTTGTCACACTGGATGGAAAAGAGATGCCAGCTCTTGACTTCTACACTCCAGGAGCGACTGAAAAAGGTGCATTAATTGGCGAATTTACCAATCTAGCAGATGGCGATCACGTTCTTACTTTGAAAGTAGATCCGAATTCTCCACAAGGGCGAAAGAAAATCTCTCTTGATTCCTTTGATATCTTAAAAGCGCCATCTGTGTCTCTCGATAGTCCAAGCCTTGATCCTATTAAGTCCAAAGATAAGACTGTTACCTTAACCCTACCAACTGGTAATTGGGATGGAGTCGCTGTGACCTTCCCTGGTATCAAGGATCCTCTTCTACTCAGAAAAGTCGATGATGACCATCTTGTCACATCAGGTGAACAAACTGTTCTAACCATTAAGGATAACAAGGTCCAACTAGACATTCCTGAGGCTACAGATCGTAAAGCCGGTAATTCGATAGAAGCTTATGCCATCCAAGATACAACAACTACTAGTCCTGTTGTAACTGTCTTTCCTAAGGACGAAACTGCTCCAGTTGAAGAAAAAATCCTTACAAGCAAAGGGGATGAACCTGCTCCAGTAGTAACCATTCCTGAGTACACAGATCCTATTGGTACTGCTGGTGAGCAGGAGGCACCTACTGTGGAAAGACCTGAATATACCAAACCTATCGGAACTGCTGGTGAGCAGGAGACACCTACTATGGAAAGACCTGAATATACCAAACCTATCGGAACAGTTGGGGATCAAGAGGCACCTACTGCTGAAAGACCTGAATACACTGGTCCTGTCGGTACAGCTGGAGATCAGGAAGCGCCTTCTGTTGTAATTCCTGAATACACTGGTCCTATCGGAACTGCTGGGGAACAGGAAGCGCCTACTGTGGAAAGACCTGAATATACCAAACCTGTCGGAACTGCTGGGGAACAGGAAGCGCCTACTGTGGAAAGACCTGAATATACCAAACCTATTGGAACAGGTAGTGGTCAAGCCGTGCCAAGTAACACAGTTCCTGAGTTTAAACTCAAAGTATTGAAAGACAAGACTACAAGAGTTCAAGTTATTAGTGGCACAACTGAACTAGGAGGCGCAAGCTACCTCGACAGTCAAAAAGTTGAAAATAAAGAACTCTTGGGCAAGAAATACGATGCTTACGCTCTTCAACTTAAGGATAAAGATGGACAGCCAGTTCAACCAAAAGGTGCTGTACTCGTTCGACTACCAATTTCAGGTGATGTTCAAGAACTCTATCAATTAACTTCAACAAGTGAATTAAAACCACAAGAATTCACCATTCGAGACGGTATGATTGAGTTTATTACTTTTGACGTGAGCACCTACGCTATTGTCTACAAGACAGAAGGCTCAACTGTTAAACCTGTCCCAGCTCATACGGAAGAAAGAAATCTAGAAACCACAAAACCATTGATTGAAAGTAATGAAGCCAATGATCAGGTCTCTAGGAATGACAAACAACTCCCAGCCACAGGTGAGCAAGCTAGCTCTCTCCTCTTTATAGCAGGTCTCAGCCTAGCCTTATCGGCTACCTTCTTACTAAAAGGTAAGAAAGATTAATACTTTTCGAAAATCAAATTCAAACCACGTCAGCTTCGTCTTGCCGTACTCAAGTACAGCCTGCGGCTCGCTTCCTAGTTTGCTCTTTGATTTTCATTGAGTATAAATATTGTCCCCCTAGGAATATAGATTTATTCCGCTATAAAAAAGAGTCTGGGACAAAATAGTTCTCAGCCACAAAAAAGCTAGAGATTCCCAA
>CAUSCX010000009.1:0-38302 GCA_963530385.1 uncultured Streptococcus sp.
ATTACCTTGGTGAAAAAGTAACCAAAGCTGTTATCACAGTTCCTGCTTACTTCAACGATGCTCAACGTCAAGCAACTAAAGACGCTGGTAAAATCGCTGGCCTTGAAGTAGAACGTATCGTTAACGAACCAACTGCAGCAGCTCTTGCTTACGGTTTGGATAAGACAGATAAAGAAGAAAAAATCTTGGTATTTGACCTAGGTGGTGGTACATTTGACGTGTCTATCCTTGAACTTGGTGACGGTGTCTTCGATGTATTGGCAACTGCAGGGGATAACAAACTCGGTGGTGATAACTTTGACCAAAAAATTATCGATTACATGGTTGAAGAATTCAAGAAAGAAAATGGTATCGACTTGTCAACAGACAAGATGGCTCTTCAACGTTTGAAAGACGCAGCTGAAAAAGCTAAGAAAGACCTTTCCGGTGTCACTTCAACTCAAATCAGCTTGCCATTCATCACTGCAGGAGCTGCTGGACCTCTTCACTTGGAAATGACCTTGACTCGTGCTAAATTCGACGATTTAACTCGTGAACTTGTAGATCGTACAAAAACTCCAGTTCGTCAAGCTCTTTCAGATGCTGGCTTGAGCTTGTCAGAAATCGATGAAGTCATCCTTGTTGGTGGTTCAACTCGTATCCCAGCCGTTGTAGAAGCTGTTAAGGCTGAAACTGGTAAAGAACCAAACAAATCAGTGAACCCTGATGAAGTGGTTGCTATGGGTGCTGCTATCCAAGGTGGTGTCATTACTGGTGATGTCAAAGACGTTGTCCTTCTTGACGTAACACCATTATCACTTGGTATCGAAACAATGGGTGGTGTATTTACAAAACTTATCGACCGCAACACAACGATTCCAACATCTAAATCACAAGTCTTCTCAACTGCAGCAGATAACCAACCAGCCGTTGATATCCATGTTCTTCAAGGTGAACGCCCAATGGCAGCGGATAACAAGACTCTTGGACGTTTCCAATTGACTGATATCCCAGCTGCACCTCGTGGTATTCCACAAATCGAAGTAACATTTGACATCGACAAGAACGGTATCGTATCTGTTAAGGCGAAAGATCTTGGAACTCAAAAAGAACAAACCATTGTCATCCAATCAAACTCAGGTTTGACAGATGAAGAAATTGAAAAAATGATGAAAGATGCCGAAGCAAATGCTGAAGCAGATAAGAAACGTAAAGAAGAAGTAGACCTTCGTAATGAAGTAGACCAAGCAATCTTTGCGACTGAAAAGACAATCAAGGAAACTGAAGGTAAAGGATTCGATACAGAACGCAATGCTGCCCAAGCTGCCCTTGATGATCTTAAGAAAGCTCAAGAAGACAATAACTTGGACGAAATGAAAGCGAAACTTGAAGCATTGAACGAAAAAGCTCAAGGCCTTGCTGTTAAACTCTACGAACAAGCCGCAGCAGCACAACAAGCTCAAGCAGGAGCTGAAGGCACCCAAGCAACAGGAAACGCAGGCGGCGATGACGTCGTAGACGGAGAGTTTACGGAAAAGTAAGATGCAAAGCCCGTTAAAACCTCACAGTGAAAATAGGAAATCTGACGCAGAAACTTTAGTTTCTAGAAAGATTTATCTTTTTCACCAAGAGGTTAGGGCGTGCTCAATTCAACTTAACAACTAAATGATAAAAAGAAATCCAGAGGTTGCAACCCAGCCTCTGTTTTTCGATAAAATAGAGGATGTTGCGTATGAAAAAAGTACTTTGTATCATTTATCCTAATTTTTCTCTTTATGAGATAACCACTTTAACAAGTACTTTAGCTTTATCTTTTGGCGTAACAATTGATTATGTGGCTTCAGAACATTCGATAGTTATATCTGAGGATGGCTTACGCTGTCAACCGACCAAAACATTGGATCAAATCCGTATAGAAGAGTATTCTTGTGTGATTTTGCCAGGAATGGTTAACATTGGACCTGCTCTACAGGATGAAAAATTGATATCGTTTTTGAGGGGTCTTGGTGAGCAAGATGTCTTAATTGCAGCCATTTCTTCAGCCTCCCTTTTATTAGCCAAAGCAGGCTTGTTGAAGGACACGAAATTTACAGGTGGAATTTGGCAAAATTTCTTTGACTATTTTGAATTTCTTCCTCGTGAGAATTTCCAACCGAAAGTCCTTGTGCAAGATAAACAAATCATTACGGCAATCGGTTTTGCACATCAAGAGTTTGCAAGGAAAGTGATTCTAAGTCTAGGGTTGGCAGAGAATACGGACAACTATTTTAAAGAAAAAAACGAGTACTCTGAAGAGGATTTGTTGTTTACTCTATCAGATGAAGAGTTTGATCAAGTGAAGCGAAGTATAGAAAACACCCTCTAAAGATTTACATAAATATTATAGGAAGGAACAAAGAGTATTTGGGAAATTGTAGCCGAGCTCTGAAGTTTCTTACTCAATATAAAAGAAAGGAATTGAACCCGACCTACATCGAGGTTTGATTTATAACATCAATAGAAAGGAACAAGTGTGTTCAGGGAATTGAACCCGGGTTCCAGAATTTCTTACTTAATCTGAAAGAAAGGAACAAAGAGTGTTCGGGGAATTGAACCCGAGCGGAAAGCTTGGAAATTAGATAAACCGCCTAAGAAATCAGGATTTCTTGTCGGTTTCCTAAATTTCAGTCGCTTTCTGTCCGCTCTTAGTATCTTGTATGAACAATACTGAATTTTACGACCGTTTGGGTGTTTCGAAAAATGCATCTCAAGATGAGATCAAGAAAGCCTATCGGAAATTATCTAAAAAATATCACCCAGATATCAACAAGGATCCTGGTGCTGAGGACAAGTACAAGGAAGTTCAAGAAGCTTATGAAACTTTAAGCGATGAACAGAAACGTGCTGCCTATGACCAATATGGTGCTGCAGGTGCCAATGGTGGTTTTGGTGGTGCTGGCGGTTTCGGAGGCTTCGACGGAGCAGGTGGCTTTGGCGGATTTGAAGATATCTTCTCAAGCTTCTTTGGTGGTGGCGGTGCATCACGTAATCCAAACGCCCCTCGTCAAGGTGACGACCTCCAGTATCGCGTTCATTTGACTTTTGAAGAAGCTATTTTTGGTACAGAAAAGGAAGTCAAATACAATCGTGAAGCAAGCTGTCGTACTTGTAATGGGTCTGGTGCTAAACCTGGAACAAGTCCAGTTACTTGTGGACGCTGTCATGGTTCAGGTGTGATCAATGTGGATACCCAAACACCTCTCGGTATGATGCGTCGCCAAGTAACCTGTGATGTCTGTCATGGCCGTGGTCAAGAAATCAAAGATCCATGTACAACCTGTCATGGAACTGGTCATGAAAAGCAAGCCCATAGCGTACACGTAAAAATCCCTGCTGGTGTGGAAACAGGTCAACAGATCCGCCTAGCTGGTCAAGGTGAAGCAGGATTTAACGGTGGACCATATGGTGACTTGTACGTGGTGGTTTCAGTTGAAGCTAGTGATAAGTTTGAACGTGAAGGAACCACTATCTTCTACAATTTGAATCTCAATTTTGTTCAAGCAGCACTTGGTGATACAGTAGATATCCCTACAGTTCATGGTGATGTAGAATTAGTCATTCCAGAAGGAACTCAGACTGGTAAACGATTCCGTCTACGTGGTAAAGGTGCGCCTAGCCTTCGTGGTGGTGCCCTTGGTGACCAATACGTGACTGTCAATGTCGTGACTCCAACAGGCTTGAACGAACGACAAAAAGCAGCCTTGAAAGAATTCGCAGCTGCAGGTGATCTAAAAGTCAATCCAAAGAAAAAAGGCTTCTTTGACCATATTAAGGATGCCTTTGAAGGGGAATAAAGCATAAAGTAAAAAGAGCCTTCGGGCTCTTTTTCGTGCAATCTTAAGACTTTTAGCATGGGAGAAAGAATCTCCAACTGGTCTACTATTGATATTTTTGAGTGAGTAAGCCGGCCGCATCCATCTCCTGAATGAGTTGCTTGAGTTCTGCTTCCTTGCCAGGCTTAACAGTGACGGTATCAATGCGCTTAATCGCCGAATTATCCTGAATATCCACCAAGGTCAACGCTTTTTCATAGAATGCGATCCCCTTTTTCATGCTTTCCGGATCATTCAAAGTTAGAATTGTGTAAGAAGAATGTGATTTCTTTCCGTTTTCTCGGAAATACTTCTCGCCTTCCTCCTCTAAAAATTGGGATAAACCATGATTGAATAAGTTGTCCTCTACTGAATGGTAGGAAATATCTCCTGTGTTTAAGACATAGACTTTGAGTCGGTTTTTAGTGAGGTTTGGACTTTCTTTTAGAACTGGGTGGCTATCAATGACCTCGTCTGAGAAAGTCACATAAAAATCTAAACCCCCACCCTCGAATTGATAGCTTCCATTTGATTCTACTTTCTCAGGAGGCAGGTCAAGGGAGATAAAGATTTGTTTTAAGGATTCATTTCCTTCTCGAATATCACCAGGTGAGGCCTTGAAAAGATTGGCCAGTATTAGAAATGCCAGAGCTGCAAGAAGGCAGAGGCCACCACAAATAATCAGGATGATCCGCGTCAAAACTTTAAAAAACTGTTTCATTTTCATGCCCTCCCTGGTCTATTAGGATCTGCTAACCCAAAATGGATTTAAAGGGGATATAAGGAAAGTTGGAGTTTCCCTTAGTTTTCTTCAGTTTCTTGTAATTCTTTTATCACACTAAGTCTTGCTTGAAGGTCTTTTTCAAAGACTTTAAACTTATAGGTCAAATCTTTTTGATATTCCTTGATGAGTTCTTTTTGTTGGTCGATAATTTGCAGGCTATCTTGGATGATATCCAAGTCATTCTTAATGGCTTCAACGCGATCAGTAGTATCTAAAACTTCTTCAGTGATAGCTTGGCGATTCTTAACGAGGAGGTATGAACCGACTGCAGAGCCTGCAAAGAGTAGTAAATTTGATAGTTTCATAGTGACTCCTTAAGCGTTTTTGATTGTTTCAGCGACTTGGGCAAGTTTGTCGAAGTCTGGTTCATGTGCGATAAAGTCAATTTTTAGGTCATCCTCTGCACTATAGCGAGGAACGAGGTGAACATGGGTATGGAAAACCGTTTGTCCAGCAACTTCTTCACAGTTGGCGATGATATTCATACCTTCAGCTTTGGTAGCTTTCATGACTTTTTGAGCAATCTTTGGTACTTGGGCGAAAAGTTGGCTGGCACTTGCAGCATCCATTTCTAAAAGATTGCGGTAGTGTTCTTTTGGTACGACCAAGGTGTGACCAGGTGTTACTTGTGAGATATCAAGGAAGGCAAGAACTTGATCATCTTCGTAAACCTTTGATGCGGGAATCTCCCCTGCGATAATTTTACAAAAAATGCAATCTGACATAAAATCTACCTCTACTGTATTGAATTTTGATATAATATAGCTACATTATACCAGATTTGGAGAAAATATGTTAGAAATTAAAAACCTGACTGGGGGCTATGTTCATGTTCCTGTCTTGAAAGATGTGTCCTTTACAGTCGAGAGTGGACAGTTGGTCGGTTTGATCGGTCTCAATGGTGCTGGGAAATCGACGACCATCAATGAAATTATCGGTTTGTTGACACCTTATAGTGGAGAAATAAGTATCGATGGCCTAACCTTAGGTGCTAATCCTCGTGAATATCGTCAGCAGATTGGTAATATTCCTGAAACTCCTAGTTTGTACGAGGAATTAACTCTCAGAGAACATATCGAGACGGTTGCTATGGCCTATGGTATTGAGCAAAATCTAGCTTTTGAACGTGTAGAACCGCTTTTAAAAATGTTCCGTTTGGATCAGAAATTAGACTGGTTCCCAGTTCATTTTTCAAAAGGGATGAAGCAGAAGGTCATGATTATCTGTGCCTTTGTCGTGGATCCGAGTCTCTTTATCGTCGATGAACCTTTCCTTGGTCTTGATCCCTTGGCTATTTCGGACTTGATTCAACTTTTGGATCTTGAAAAGAAAAAAGGCAAGTCTATCCTCATGAGTACCCACGTTCTTGACTCTGCTGAAAAAATGTGTGATTCTTTTGTTATTCTTCACAAAGGACAAGTGAGAGCTAAAGGGGATCTTGAAGAGTTGAGACAAGCTTTTGCCATGCCAGAAGCAAGTCTTAATGATATCTATCTGGCTTTGACCAAAGAGGAGGACAGATGAAAGACTTGTTTCTAAAGCGAAAGCAGACTTTTCGTAAAGAGTGTGTCGGTTATCTGCGCTATGTGCTCAATGACCACTTTATCTTGTTTTTACTGGTCTTGGTAGGTTTTCTAGCCTATCAGTATAGTCAACTGCTCCAGCATTTTCCTGAAAATCATTGGCCTATCCTTTTGTTTGTGGGGATTGTCTCTATTTTACTCATGCTTTGGGGTGGGATAGCGACCTATGTGGAAGCACCTGATAAGCTCTTTCTCTTAGTAGCTGAAGAAGAAGTGAGAGAACACATCCAGAAGCAAAGTCTGGTCTCCTTCATCTTTTGGGTCAGTGTACAGACTTTCTTCTTGCTTCTTTTTGCCCCTCTATTTTTAGCCATGGGCTTAGGCTTAGGAGTTTTTGGTGTTTATGTTCTTCTGTTAGGAGTCGGGAAATATTTCCTGTTTCAGAAAAAGGCTGGCAAGTTTTTTAGTACAAATCATCTTGACTGGGACTATGTGATTGCCCAAGAAAGTAAACGCAAGCAGTTCTTGCTTCGCTTCTTTGCCCTCTTTACCCAAGTCAAGGGAATTTCAAATAGCGTCAAGCGTCGTGCCTATCTAGACTTTATCCTTAAAGTTGTTCAGAAGGTGCCGAGCAAGATCTGGCATAACCTCTATCTTCGTTCTTATCTGCGAAATGGGGATCTCTTTGCTCTCAGTCTTCGTCTCCTCTTCCTATCCTTGCTGGCGTTGATCTTTATCGAGCAAGCTTGGATAGCGACAGCAGTAGTGGTTTTATTTAATTATCTCTTGCTCTTCCAGTTGCTGGCCCTCTATCATGCCTTTGATTACCAATACTTGACCCAACTTTTCCCGCTAAACAAGGGACAAAAGGAAAAAGGGTTACAGGTAGTTGTCCGAGGATTGACTAGTTTTGTTTTATTGGTTCAGCTGGTAGTTGGCTTAATTACACTCCAAGAAAAACTAGCCCTTCTAGCCCTCCTTGGAGCTGGATTGGTCTTGCAAATCTTGTATCTTCCTTATCAGGTGAAACGCCAGATGCAGGATTAAATCTTATAAGATTAGAAAAAAATGAGGTTGGGACAAAAGATCCCGACCTCACTTTTTATTAGCAATCAAACTTTGACGCGGTAGCTGATTGAACTTTTTGTTCGTCTTTTAGACTCCAAAAAGCTCCTAATCATCCTCGCGGGGCTGGGACTACGAAATCGAGACTTTGTCTATCGATTTCTGTCCCACCGCCATTTTTATTTACGTAACCTCAATGAACATCAAAGAGTAAGCCAGGAAGCTAGCCACAGGTTACTCAAAACCTAGTTTTAAGGCTAACATGGTTTGAAAAGATTTTTGAAGACTATTACAAGATAAGGGTTGGCCCGTAGAGACTTAACTTGGTCTTGACTTGGTCAAAGTGGAAGCGGTCATAGGCTCTCCAAGCAGCACGAGTAGGGGCATCTGGATTGAGGGCACTGAGGCCCATGAGAAGACTGGAAGTTTGGTAAAATTTTTCCAGCTCAATCAAGAATCGATTATCCACTGTCTCAGCTTTAGAGAGAAAGCGGAGGATATTGTCCAGTTGCTCCTGAAAGTGGACATCGTCAGCTGTTGCCTGTTTGCAGACTTGGTAAGCTTTGTTTAACTCAGTTATCAGTGTCTGAGCTTTTTTGATGGGGTCTGAATCCGTCATGAGAATTCCTCCTTTGTGATGGTTTTAAAGTTGTTTTAAGCCTTTGTCTTCTATAATCCTAGCCTATCACCTTTTACTCTTTTTTTACCTTCAAATCTTTAATTGTCATTGAAATTTCCTGAATGGTAATAGCGAAATTTTATGATAAAATAGTTGTAAGGTTATCATAGTTATTTTGTAAAAACTTCGACACTTTAGGAATTTTTGAGAACCGTTTAGGATTTGGTGAAAAATAGTTTCTCGGCTTATGCTATCCTCTTTTTAGGAGGTTTTATCCATGAACTATATCATCATCCAAAAAGAGAAAGAAATTTTCAAATTAAACATAAAGGATATCTACTATATCCAAACGCATCCAAGTAAAGTCCATACCGTGCAGATTGTTACAGAAGAAGCTAGTTTTGATTTGTTTCAAAATTTAAGCAAGCTTGAGAAACAATATGGGGAAACCTTAACGAGATGTCATCGAAATTGTCTGGTCAACCTTGAACGAGTAAAATCCATGGAACTCCAATCAAAGACCCTCTTTCTTGGAGAAGAAGGTCGATATGCTGTTCAGTATGCCAGACGTCGCTATAGAGAAATTCGCCAAAAATGGTTGAAACAAGGAGAGTAAGAAGATGAGAATATTTGTTTTAGAAGATGATTTTTCCCAACAAGCCAGAATTGAAACGACGATTGAGAAACTTTTGAAAAAACAGAGTATCGTTCCCAGCTCTTTTGAAGTCTTTGGCAAGCCAGATCAACTGCTGGCAGAGGTGCATGAGAAGGGAGCGCATCAGCTTTTCTTTTTGGATATTGAGATTCGAAATGAAGAGATGAAGGGGCTAGAAGTGGCTAGGAAGATTCGAGATCGGGACCCCTATGCCCTGATTGTCTTTGTGACGACTCACTCAGAGTTTATGCCCCTGTCCTTTCGCTACCAAGTGTCTGCTTTGGACTACATTGATAAGGCCCTTTCGACAGAGGAGTTTGAATCTCGGATCGAGACAGCCCTTCTCTATGCCAATAGTCAAGATAGTAAAAGTCTGGCGGAAGATTGCTTTTACTTTAAATCAAAATTTGCCCAATTCCAGTATCCCTTTAAAGAGGTTTACTATCTCGAAACGTCCCCAAGACCCCATCGTGTTATTCTCTATACCAAGACAGACAGGCTGGAATTTACGGCGAGTTTAGAGGAGGTTCTCAAGCAGGAGCCTCGTTTCTTGCAGTGCCATCGCTCTTTTCTAGTCAATCCAATCAACGTAGTTCGTTTGGATAAGAAAGAAAAACTGCTTTTCTTTCCCAATGGTGGAAGCTGTCTGATCGCACGTTATAAGGTCAGGGAAGTGTCTGAGGCTATCAATAACTTACACTGAGTGAGGAGAATTTATGTATATTTTTTGGATGATATTGTATTCACTAGCTATTAGTGGGCTAGAAATTATCATGTTCTTTAAGGTAGATGGAATTAGTCTCACTTTCGATAGAATTTTTAAGGCCTTTCTTCTAAAATTTCTTCTAGCAGCAATTGTTACAACTTTTAAATTTTTAGTCTTGACTGACTATCTGTCATACTTTATAGAACCCTTGTTCGGCATCAGCTTGTCTCTCATATTGTTAAGAGGGCTTCCTAAAAAACTCCTTTTCTTTTATGGTCTCTTTCCAATTGTATTGATGGATATTTTTTACAGAAGTGTCTCCTATTTTGTGTTTCCGTTTTTGGGGAAAGGGATTGTAGATGGATATGGAAATCCTCTCTTTTTGTTGATTATGATATTCGTTTACTCCATAGTATTAGTCTTTTTGAAATGGTTGGACTATGATTTCACTAGCTTGAGAAGGGAGAGCCTAGATAAAGATTTTCAAAAATCCTTGACTAAGATTAACTGGATAATGGGGGCTTACTTTCTAGTCATGGAAAGTCTGTCTTACTTTGAATATGCATACGATATCCAATCAAAGACTGTTCGCCATCTAATCCTAGTCTTTTACCTCCTTTTTTTTATGGGGATTATCAAGAAATTGGATACCTATTTGAAGGAAAAACTTCAGGAGAAACTGAACCAAGAACAGGCTTTGCGCTATAGAGATATGGAGCGCTATAGTCGGCATATAGAGGAACTTTATAAGGAAGTGCGGAGCTTTCGCCATGATTATGCCAACCTCTTGACCAGCTTACGTCTGGGTATTGAAGAGGAGGATATGGAGCAGATAAAAGAGGTCTACGACTCGGTCTTAAAGGATTCTAGTCAGAAATTGCAAGATAATAAATATGACCTTGGACGACTCGTGAATATTCGGGACCGTGCCCTCAAAAGTCTTCTAGCAGGAAAATTTATAAAAGCTAGAGAAAAGGATATTGTCTTTAATGTCGAAGTTCCTGAGGAGATTAAGGTCGAGGGGATGAGCCTGCTTGATTTTCTAACCATTGTGTCTATCCTTTGTGACAATGCCATTGAAGCCAGTGCAGAGGCTAGTCAACCTCATGTTTCAATCGCCTTTTTAAAAAATGGAGCACAGGAGACCTTTATCATCGAAAACTCCATCAAAGAAGAGGGCATAGATATTTCTGAGATTTTCTCCTTTGGAGCAAGTTCTAAAGGAGAGGAGAGAGGAGTTGGTCTCTATACCGTTATGAAGCTTGTGGAAACTTATCCTAATACTAGTTTAAATACCACCTGTCAAAATCAAGTCTTTCGTCAGGTTTTGTCGGTTCATTCTATGTCAGTTGATGATTAGAAGATCTGTGGAAAGAAGTACTGCCTATAGTCATCAATTAAAATGCCATAGTATATGAGGTATCCTATATGAATAAGAAATCCTTTTTTATCATCTGTTCTACGTTGATTATAGCATCGAATCTTCTCATGCTATTTGTAGTGAACAAGGGAGAAGAAACGGGGAGCAACCTGTTTGTGATTGCCATAGCCTGTATTTTGCTACCAGCCTTTTTATATGCAGTTGAAAACCAACTGACTTCATTGATAAGAGTAGAGTCAATATTTCTGATTCAGTTGACAGTTATATCTCTACTCCGCCTTATCAACAGAATAGGGAGTACGCCTGAAATTCTCAACATTATCATTACCCTCCTATTTTTGGCAAGTGGGACAGCTGGTATCCTTGTTGCGATTATGAGAATATATGAGAACAGACGGAAGTAAGGCTGAATAGCTTTCGATGTATTTTCACATTGTTAAATTCCCCTAGGGCAAGCATGTTTTCCGTGTTTGCTTTTTAAATTTTTTAACAATTCAAGATGTTTTGATGACCATTTATGATTTGAGTGGTCCAAGGTCAAAATGAGTGCTATACTGGCAGTGTAAAGGTTCTTGCTCAACAAATATTTAGGAGGAAGTCTTATGAAGAAAAAAATACTTGTCATTTTCATCTTGTATCTAATCATGTCTCCGCTTGGGGATAGTAATTGGTATCATCTGTTTTATACCATAGCCTATCTGATTGCAGTTATAATCTATTTTGCTTTAATGAAAAAGAAAGGAGCAAAGAAATGAAAACTTTTCTTGCTAAAAAACGGAACATCTTCCTTGCGAGATTGTTCCTAGGTCAGTTGCCCTTGCTTGTCTCTACTTATCTATTTCTATCACGTCAGTTTTTAAATTTTTCCTTGGTTTTCCAATTGCTTCTAGTGGTTGTTAACTTGGCTTCTATTTTGCTTATTGTTTACCTCACTAGGGAGATGAGAATAAGAGAGTTTGAAGATGATGATTTGGTCAATCCTAGAACCAATCAACTTATGTTTATCGGTTTGACAGGCTTTATGTCGATTATCGGTTTGTATAGAGGTATGACAGCAGCCGAATCTTATCAGCAACTGATTGGCTATATTGGTGCCGTTCTATGCTTGATCATCATGCTGCTGCTCATTTGGGGCTTGAAGTATTATAAAAAGTAGGGGCTAATGAAGTTTTTGCAGTTTAAGATGTCTCGGTGACCATTCAAGATTTGGATGAAAAATTTTAAAAATCAGTGCTATACTAAAAATTGCAAGGATACCAATGCTAAATAGAAATAAAGGAGTGATTCTTATGGTAAAAAAAATAGTTACGATTCTTGTGTTGTATATAATCATGCAAACCTGTCTTTATCCACTTAGGGGAAATGAGTGGTATTATGTAATGGATGCACTAGCATACTTTGCTTCGGTTTATATCTTCATTCAGTTCAAGAAAAAAATGGAGAAAAAGCTACTTTGAATCTTGTTTAAAAGGGGATTTTTATGGTTTTAGAATAGATCATCTAAATTGGATGGATGATTTTAAAATAATATCTGCATTTTGATGACTCTAATAGGAGAGAGGTTGTGTTTATGACCATTTTTAATAAATGTCATGCCGTGTTTGTTGGATTTTTAGCCTATGTAATAGTCGCTACAGTAGGTTATACCATCAATCAAGGGGATTATTTTCAAAATGAGTACTTATTTATTATAATAAATACTTTCTTGATTTCACTGAGTGTTGCCTATTCGAAGTGGTTTGATATGATTTCGCTAAGAAGATTAACGAAGAAAGAAGTTCTGCTTTTTATTGGAATTTTTCTTCTTTGCGTGCTGGTAAATATAGGCTATCATGCTTTTTTCTCAGTTTCTTCTGGTGCAGGATATCAACACCTTGAAGCTGCTAGTACAGGAATTTCCTTATCCTTTATTGCAAGTGCGACAGTTTTTGGGACTATTCTGGAGGAATTTGTTTTCAGAGGAATCCTTCAAGGTGCGGTTTTTGATAATTCTTGGTTGGGGCTTGTACTGACTGCCTCTCTCTTCTCTTTCTTGCATGCTCCTTATGATGTCCCTTCGTTTATCTATTATCTATTTGGAGGTTTCATGCTGGGCTTTGCCTATAAAAAGAGCCAAAATCTATCGGTGTCTATTTTAGTTCATATCTGTTACAATTGTTTATCATTTTTCTAGTAGTTGACAGTGGTTAAATTTACAAAGGAAGATCAAGCATGGTCAGTTAGTTACATAATGACTTGAGCACTGACCTGGTAGATGTGAAATCAATAGATGGAGGAATCAGATGAAAAAGTATGTGTATTTTTTAGATTGCTTTGCCCGAGTTGTAGTGATATTGATATCGCTTGTTCTTTGTATAAGAGTACTCATGATTTCAACAGAACTCTGGAGAAATGTTCTTGTACTGGTAAGTACTCCTGTTACGATCTATAGTCTAGTAACACATAGACCAGGCAAGAAGAACATAAAAACTCTGTGAGAGTTCTGAAAGAAAGATTAAAAAGATGCAAGCAAAATATAAAAATCAAATAGTAGAAGTTTGGGAAATTGGTAAAGATACACCAAAACCAAGTTGGGTAGAAGACGCCTTTCAAAAGAACTACATTGTCTGGTTGGACAATCATGTCAGAATTTTAATGGCGGGACTTCAGTCTTCTCTTGTAACCAATCTCAAAATCGGGCTAGTCGGAACAGCAGGAGGAGGTTTTGCTGGTTATAGTATGTATGTCCTTGGCTATCCAGGAGATTATCTTGACCTCACAAATCATAGAGTTGTATCTGCCAAGGCTTTTCATCGAGACTATCAAGTTTTATAAAATGATTAGGTATAAAAAAGATGATGGTCTATCATTTTGAAAAGAATTGACTGCCTAGATGATGAAAAATATAAAGTTTTTAACAGCAACAAAAGTACACAAGGATAAATGTATTGGCTTGTCAAAGGTTCAGTGAGAACTACCGAGACTGAATACTGGAGGATTAAATGATAATTGGTGGCAGTTACGATAGCAAAGCTATGAAGGAGTTTCTATGAAAAAATATTCTATTCTTTTCAAAACAAGTGCAGTCCTTTCTTATTTATTTTTGTTTTTCGGATTGTTTTGGACAACCCAATTTTGGAGAAATTATTGGGAGTTCTCCTCTTGGGTAGGAAATCTTATCTGGATTCGAAACATCATCAGTGTTCTCTTTATCGGCCTGATGGTTTGGATTTTAATCAGGTCGGGTCATGCTTATCTCTTTTGTATCCCTAGGAAAAAGTGGTTGAGCTATTCTGTTCTGACGGTGTTAGCAGCTGTCGTGCTTATCTGCTTTAACTATCTGACAGCTAAACACGTTCAGGGGACAAACGAAAGTTGGAATTTGTTTATTGTCTATAGTGAGACGAATTTTGCAGAGTTCGGTGTTTACCTAACCTTAATCGTACTAGGACCTCTGATGGAAGAATTGGTATGTAGGGGACTGCTTCAACATGCCTTCTTTAAGAATTCAAGATGGGGACTGGATATTCTATTTCCGTCGATTTTGTTCGCCTTACCTCATTTTTCAAGTTTTCCTAGTCTACTAGACCTTCTGGTTTATACAGCAGTTGGGTGTATATTTGGTGGTTTGACACGCTATACCAAGACTATCTATCCTTCTTATACGATTCATATTATCAATAATATCATTGCAAACATACCATTTATCATGACTTTTTTGCATAGGGTATTTGCATGATGAGAACCAGTTGCAAGCTTGAATTATCAGATTAAGCACAGATTTTTTCCTTACAATTTACTACTAAAAAAATCGAATGACCAAGGCTAGGTAGATCTCTCTGCTTACCTTTTTCTTTCTATAATGATACTCAAAACCACCCCAGAGGCTTTTATTTGAGAATCAGGTCTGGACTGGTTGACGAATAGGCTAAAAACTAGTAGAATAGTAAGGAAACTTTATACGGAGGAAAGAAATGGACTTGGGTGATATTGAGCTAACGCTGACCCCTATACCTGGGAAAAGCGGAAAAGCTTATATGGGAAGCTACCCTGATGGGAAGCGCGTCTTTATTAAAATGAACACCTCTCCAATCCTACCTGGTTTAGCCAAGGAACAAATCGCTCCTCAATTATTATGGACTCGCCGTTTATCGGATGGGCGTGATATGTGTGCCCAAGAATGGTTGAATGGTAAAATTTTGACCCCTTATGATATGAATCGCAAGCAGATTATCAATATTTTGAGCCGCTTGCATCGTTCGCGTCCTTTGATGACGCAATTGACTCGTTTGGGCTATTCTTTAGAAACACCTTTTGACTTGCTTCAGGCTTGGTTAAAAGATGCTCCAGAATCCTTGAAGAACAATCAATATCTAAGAATGGTAGTAGAGGATTTGCGAGGAAGTTTGCCAAACTTTAGGGAAGATTATGCAACGATCGTTCATGGAGATGTACGACATAGTAATTGGATTGAGACAGAAAGCGGTCTTGTTTATTTAGTGGATTGGGATTCCGTTCGTTTAACGGATCGCATGTTTGATGTGGCGCATATGCTATGTCACTATATTCCAGACTATCAGTGGAAAGAGTGGTTGACTTATTACGGTTACAAATACAACCAAACAGTCATCAACAAACTATTTTGGTATGCTCAGTTATCCTTCTTGAGCCAGATTGCCAAATATTATACAAATGAAGATCTAGAAAATGTCAATCGGGAGATCTATGCCTTGCGCATCTTCCGTGACAAGTATGGAAAAAAGAGATGAGAGTTAGAAATCGTAAAGGGGCAACAGAATTACTAGAGGCTAATCCTCAGTATGTTGTTTTAAATCCTTTAGAAGCCAAAGGAAAATGGCGAGATTTATTTGGAAATGACAATCCTATCCATGTTGAGGTTGGTAGTGGTAAGGGAGCCTTTGTGTCAGGTATGGCCAAGCAAAACCCTAATATCAACTATATCGGGATTGACATTCAAAAGTCTGTTTTGAGTTATGCCTTGGACAAGGTCTTGGAAGTCGCTGTACCCAATATTAAGTTGTTGTGGGTTGATGGTTCTGATTTGACCGACTACTTTGAAGATGGTGAGATTGATCGCTTGTACCTAAACTTTTCAGATCCGTGGCCTAAAAAGCGTCATGAAAAGCGTCGTCTAACTTATAAGAGTTTCTTGGATACCTTCAAGCGTATCTTGCCTGAACACGGTGAGATTCATTTCAAGACAGATAACCGTGGCTTATTTGAATATAGCCTAGTGAGTTTTTCTCAATACGGCATGAAGCTCAATGGAGTTTGGTTGGACTTGCATGCCAGCGACTTTGAAGGCAATGTCATGACAGAATATGAAGAAAAATTCTCAAGTAAGGGTCAGGTTATCTATCGAGTTGAGGCAGAATTTTAAGAAAAAGCTTAAAATCAAGCCTTCTGAGTGCTTATACTTTACATAAGTAGTCAAAAGTGCTATACTGTAAATGAGAATATGAGAAAGTGAGGCGGGGAAATATCTTCGCCTCTTGCTTATGAGGAGGTGGACGCAATCGCAACTATCGTAGAATTAGTCAGAGAAGTCGTAGAACCTGTCATTGAAGCTCCCTTTGAACTCGTTGATATCGAGTACGGAAAGATTGGCAGTGACATGATTCTTAGTATTTTTGTAGATAAACCAGAGGGAATTACCTTGAACGACACAGCGGACTTGACAGAGATTATCAGTCCTGTCCTAGATACTATCAAGCCAGATCCCTTCCCAGAACAATATTTCCTAGAAATCACCAGCCCAGGCTTGGAGCGTCCTTTGAAAACCAAGGAAGCAGTCGCTGGAGCAGTTGGGAAATACATCCATGTTGGACTTTACCAAGCCATCGATAAGCAAAAGGTCTTTGAAGGAACCTTGCTAGCCTTTGAAGAGGATGAGTTGACTATGGAATACATGGACAAGACTCGTAAGAAAACAGTCCAAATTCCATACAGTTTGGTGTCAAAAGCACGTTTAGCAGTAAAATTATAGTAAAAGAAAGGAAGCTTTTGAAGATTCAAAAGTGAATAGAAGATGAGTAAAGAAATGCTAGAGGCCTTCCGCATTTTGGAAGAAGACAAGGGAATCAAAAAAGAAGACATCATTGATGCAGTGGTGGAATCACTTCGTTCAGCCTATCGCAGACGCTATGGTCAATCAGACAGTGTAGCCATTGATTTCAACGAGAAAACAGGTGACTTTACAGTTTATACTGTCCGTGAAGTAGTTGATGAAGTATTTGATAGCCGTTTGGAAATCAGCTTAAAAGATGCTCTTGCCATTAACTCAGCTTACGAGCTTGGGGACAAGATTAAATTTGAAGAAGCACCAGGTGAGTTTGGTCGTGTAGCAGCTCAATCTGCCAAACAAACCATCATGGAAAAAATGCGCAAGCAAACACGTGCCATTACCTACAATACTTACAAAGAGCATGAGCAAGAAATCATGTCAGGTACAGTGGAGCGCTTCGACAATCGTTTTATCTATGTCAACCTTGGCAGCATCGAAGCTCAATTGTCAAAACAAGACCAAATCCCTGGAGAAGTTTTTGCTTCTCATGATCGTATTGAAGTCTATGTTTACAAGGTTGAAGACAACCCTCGTGGTGTCAACGTCTTTGTTAGCCGTAGCCATCCAGAAATGATCAAACGCTTGATGGAGCAAGAAATTCCAGAAGTTTATGATGGAACTGTTGAAATCATGAGCGTGGCTCGTGAAGCTGGTGACCGTACCAAGGTTGCCGTTCGTAGCCACAATCCAAACGTGGATGCTATTGGTACAATTGTTGGACGTGGTGGTGCTAATATCAAGAAGATTACTAGCAAATTCCACCCAGCTCGCTACGATGCTAAAAATGACCGTATGGTGCCAATCGAAGAAAATATCGACGTTATCGAGTGGGTAGCAGATCCAGCTGAATTTATCTACAACGCTATTGCTCCTGCAGAAGTTGACCAAGTTATCTTTGATGAAAACGACAGCAAACGTGCCTTGGTCGTTGTGCCAGATAACAAGCTTTCTCTTGCCATCGGTCGCCGTGGACAAAATGTTCGTTTGGCAGCTCATTTGACAGGCTACCGTATCGATATCAAGTCTGCAAGTGAGTTTGAAGCCATGGAAGCAGCAGAAGAAGCTGACCAGGTAGAAACAGACGAATTGGTCGAAGAATAAAAGCTGATCAGAGGAGGGAAGGATGAAAACTAGAAAAATCCCTTTGCGCAAGTCTGTTGTTTCCAATGAAGTGATTGATAAGCGAGATTTGCTCCGTATTGTCAAGAACAAAGAAGGTGAGGTCTTTATCGACCCAACAGGCAAGGCTAATGGTCGTGGCGCTTATATCAAGCTAGACAATGCAGAAGCCCTAGAGGCTAAAAAGAAAAAAGTCTTTAACCGTAGCTTTAGTATGGAAGTTGAAGAAAGCTTTTATGACGAGTTGATTGCCTATGTCGATCACAAAGTGAAAAGAAGAGAGTTAGGACTTGAATAAACAAAAAATTGCCAATCTCTTGGGACTTGCTCAAAGAGCAGGGAAAATCATCTCGGGTGAAGAGATGGTCGTTAAGGCTATCCAAGACCAGAAAGTAAAACTGGTATTTCTCGCCCATGATGCTGCTCCCAACCTGACCAAGAAGATTCAGGATAAAAGTCATTATTATCAAGTAGAAGTTATTACCGTGTTTTCAACACTGGAATTAAGCATAGCAGTCGGAAAATCAAGAAAAGTTTTGGCTGTGACAGATGCTGGATTTACAAAGAAAATGAGGTCTCTTATGGAATAGAAGAGGAGGACATGATTTGTCTAAGAAAAGATTGTACGAAATCGCAAAAGAACTTGGAAAAGAAAGTAAAGAAGTTGTAGCGCGTGCAAAAGAGTTGGGCTTGGATGTAAAAAGCCACTCATCAAGTGTGGAGGAAGCAGCTGCTTCAAAAATCGTAGCAAGTTTTAAACCTGCTCCTGCTCCAAAGGTAGAATCGAAACCTGTGGCTCCAAAGCCAGTTGACGCTAAGGAAGAGGCAAAACCAGCAGCAGCTGTTGCCTCTAAAGAAGAAAAAGTGGCACCAGCAAAACCGCAGAGTCGAAACTTCAAGGCTGAGCGTGAAGCACGTGCAAAAGAGCAGGCTGAACGACGCAAGCAAAATAAGGGCAATAACCGTGACCATCAACAAAATGGGAATCGTCAAAAAAATGATAACCGTAATGGTGGTAAACAAGGTCAAGGCAATCGTGACAATCGTCGATTCAATGATCAAGGTAAAAAACAACAAGGTCAGCAAAATCGCGGAAATGATCGCCGCAAGCAAGAGGACAACCGTCCAAATCAAGCTGGCCCACGTGTTGACTTTAAAGCCCGTGCAGCTGCTCTAAAGGCAGAGCAAAATGCAGAATATGCTCGTTCAAGTGAGGAACGCTTCAAGCAAACTCAAGCAGCCAAAGAAGCCTTGGCCCAAGCAAACAAACGCAAGGAACCTGAGGAAATCTTTGAAGAAGCTGCTAAGTTAGCTGAACAAGCGCAGCCAGTTCAACCAGTGGTTGAAGTTGCTCCTGCAGCTAAAGAACCTGTAGTGGATACACGTCGTAAGAAACAAGCCCGACCAGACAAAGATCGTGATGATTACGATCACGAAGAAGATGGTCCTAGAAAACAACAAAAGAATCGAAGTAGTCAAAATCAAGTGAGAAATCAAAAGAATAGTAACTGGAATAACAACAAAAAGAACAAAAAAGGCAATAACAAGAACAACCGCAATCAGACTCCAAAACCTGTTACAGAGCGTAAATTCCATGAATTGCCAACAGAATTTGAATATACAGATGGTATGACCGTTGCGGAAATCGCAAAACGTATCAAACGCGAACCAGCTGAGATTGTTAAGAAACTCTTCATGATGGGTGTGATGGCGACACAAAACCAGTCCTTGGACGGTGAAACAATCGAACTCCTCATGGTAGATTACGGTATTGATGCCAAACAAAAGGTTGAAGTCGACAATGCTGATATTGAACGTTTCTTTGCTGAAGATGGTTATCTCAATGAAGATGAACTTGTAGAGCGTCCACCAGTTGTAACGATCATGGGACACGTTGACCATGGTAAAACAACCCTCTTGGATACCCTTCGTAATTCTCGTGTTGCAACAGGTGAAGCCGGTGGTATCACTCAGCATATCGGTGCCTATCAGATTGAGGAAAATGGTAAGAAGATTACCTTCCTTGATACACCAGGACACGCAGCCTTTACCTCAATGCGTGCGCGTGGTGCTTCTGTTACCGATATTACCATCTTGGTCGTAGCGGCAGATGACGGGGTAATGCCTCAAACCATCGAAGCCATCAATCACTCAAAAGCAGCTAATGTCCCAATCATCGTAGCCATTAACAAGATTGATAAACCAGGTGCTAATCCAGAACGTGTTATCGGTGAATTGGCTGAACATGGTGTTATGTCAACAGCTTGGGGTGGCGATTCTGAGTTTGTAGAAATCTCAGCTAAATTCAACCAAAATATTGATGAGCTCTTGGAAACTGTTCTACTTGTGGCTGAAATCCAAGAACTCAAAGCAGATCCAACAGTTCGTGCCATTGGTACTGTTATTGAAGCTCGTTTGGATAAAGGAAAAGGTGCAGTTGCGACCCTCCTTGTTCAACAAGGTACTTTGAACGTTCAAGATCCAATCGTTGTCGGAAATACTTTCGGACGTGTCCGTGCTATGACCAACGATCTCGGACGTCGTGTCAAGGTCGCAGGCCCATCAACACCTGTATCGATCACTGGTTTGAACGAAGCACCAATGGCGGGTGACCACTTTGCTGTTTACGAAGATGAAAAATCTGCGCGTGCAGCTGGTGAAGAACGTGCCAAACGTGCTCTTATGAAGCAACGTCAAGCTACTCAACGTGTTAGCCTTGAAAACCTCTTTGATACCCTTAAAGCAGGAGAACTCAAGTCAGTTAACGTCATCATCAAAGCCGACGTACAAGGTTCTGTTGAGGCTCTCTCTGCATCACTTCAAAAGATTGATGTGGAAGGCGTTAAAGTAACCATTGTTCACTCAGCAGTTGGTGCTATCAATGAATCTGACGTGACTCTTGCCGAGGCTTCAAATGCCTTTATCGTTGGTTTCAACGTGCGTCCTACCCCACAAGCTCGTCAACAAGCAGAAGCTGACGATGTAGAAATCCGTCTCCACAGCATCATCTACAAGGTGATTGAAGAGATGGAAGAAGCCATGAAAGGGATGCTTGACCCAGAATTTAAAGAAAAAATTATTGGTGAAGCGATCATCCGCGAAACCTTCAAGGTATCTAAAGTGGGAACAATCGGTGGATTTATGGTTACCAGCGGTAAAGTTACCCGTGACTCTAAAGTCCGTGTTATCCGTGATGGTGTTGTTATTTACGATGGCGCTCTAGCTAGCTTGAAACACTATAAAGATGACGTTAAAGAAGTTACAAACGGCCGTGAAGGTGGTCTTATGATTGATGGCTACAATGATATCCAGATGGATGATGTGATTGAAGCCTATATCATGGAAGAAATCAAACGATAATAGAGAAACGATAGCCGATTTGACTCGTCGTCAACAGCGCCTTGATGAACCCGTAGTTCTATCTAAGGCTTGTTTCCTAGATTCAAATGGCTCTAGTTCCTCTATCTACTAGACAAAGCTAGGTCTGCTGGCCTAGCTTTTGGTTCAATTGAGAGAAAGGAAGAAATATGGCAAATCATTTCCGTACGGATCGTGTGGGCATGGAGATCAAGCGCGAAGTCAATGAGATTTTGCAAAAGAAAGTCCGTGATCCACGTGTCCAAGGTGTGACTATCACTGATGTTCAGATGCTAGGTGACTTGTCTGTTGCTAAGGTCTACTACACTATTTTGAGTAACCTGGCTTCAGATAATCAAAAAGCTCAAGTCGGACTTGAAAAAGCAACTGGTACTATCAAACGTGAACTTGGTCGCAATTTGAAATTGTACAAAATTCCAGACTTAACTTTCGTCAAAGACGAATCCATCGAATATGGAAACAAGATTGACGAGATGCTACGCAATCTGGATAAACATTAAGCAGAAAGAGGGGCAACCCTCTTTTTTGTGGCTATAAGTCGGTCATTGTCTAGTCAGATTATATAAATAGAAATTCAGAAAATAAAATAAATCTTGAAAATATCATTTATTCCATAAATATGATAAGATAAAGCTTGATATGAATGAAAAATGGAGATAGAGATGGCTAAAGAAGATGTGGCGATGCAAGTGTTGCAACAGGTAGTAAAACTTCCTGTTGTCAAAGTGAACCGGTCAAAATTTTTAATGGACAAATTCTCTAAGGAAGTGGCTTCAAAGGATATTCCTAGATTATTGGAAGAAGGGCCGACAGCTTTATTACCTCAGGAAACCTTAGATCGAGTAGCTAATGCATGTATTAGAGATAATGTATTGCTAGCAAGTGGGACATCTGTTTTGGCTGGATTACCTGGAGGTATTGCCATGGCCGTTACAATTCCGACAGATGTAGCCCAGTTTTACGCATTTTCACTGAAACTAGCTCAGGAGCTAGGATATATTTACGGCTATGATGATCTCTGGGCTTCGCGAAATGAGCTGAGCGAAGAAGCTAAAAATACCCTCTTGCTCTATCTGGGAGTGATGTTGGGAGTAAATGGTGCGGGCGCTCTACTTCGTTCTGGTGGTGTTACAGTTGCTAAGCAAGTGATGAAAATCGTGAATAAAAAGGCTTTAACAAAGACTCTTTGGTATCCAATTTTGGAAAAAGTTCTGAAAATCTTTGGAGTGAATCTGACCAAGGGAGGATTGGCTAAGGGGATGGGGAAAGTTATTCCTATCTTAGGTGGAGTCCTATCAGGTGGCTTAACCTTTGCGACCATGAAACCCATGGGAGAAAGATTGCAAAAAGAATTGTCCAAATTGATTAACTACGATGAAGCACAATATCAAAGAGATGTTGCCACTATCCGAAAAGAAGTGGAAATCATAGAAGGAGATTGACATGGGGATCATAACAGTACTGGCTAAAACCTACGGTAATTATCTTCTAACAAGGCAAGCTTTAAAAGTTGCAGAAACCATAAAAAAAGATGAAAACACAGTCGTTAGTTTGGGAAAATTATTTCTCGTAGATAAGCTTATGGATACAGCTACTTGGTTGATGAAGCCGGAGGATAAAGAATGAAATCTTTTTGGAGGTTCTTTACTCTTCTTTTTATAACACCAATTGTTGGTTTGATAAAAATTCTCTGGTTTCTAATCTCTTTCGCCTTCCAATTACTGTTTTATAAGATTCTTTTCAAGATCATAGATTGGTTTTTCAAACTTCTCTGATGATCATGGTAAGGATAAGACTTTGAGGTTTTACTAGGAAAAGTCTATATAATTGGAAATAATGAAATTATACGAAATAAACTAGCAAGTCTTCTACTGCTAGTTTTTTAATCTTTGCCCTTGTGGTATAATAAAAAAGAAAAAACTGTTAGAGAATATGATGGAGGTTATGATGGACAATATCATTGATGTATCTATTCCTGTTGCGGAAGTTGTGGACAAGCATCCAGAAGTTTTAGATATCCTAGTAGAACTCGGTTTTAAACCTCTTGCAAATCCTTTGATGCGAAATACAGTCGGACGAAAAGTATCGCTCAAACAGGGGTCTAAACTGGAGGGAACTCCTATGGATAAGATTGTGTGCACACTTGAAGCAAATGGTTACGAAGTGATTGGAATAGACTAATGGCAGATGAACGTATTCATATCCTACGGGATATTTTATTAGAATTGCATAATGGAGCCTCCCCTGAATCCGTTCAGGAACGCTTTGATGCAACCTTTACAGGTGTATCAGCTATCGAGATTTCTCTCATGGAGCACGAGTTGATGAACTCTGACTCAGGTGTGACATTTGAAGACGTCATGGAGCTCTGTGATGTGCATGCTAATCTCTTTAAGAATGCTGTTAAGGGTGTCGAAGTTGAAGATACAGAGCATCCAGGTCATCCCGTGCGTGTCTTTAAGGATGAAAATCTAGCCCTCCGTGCTGCCTTGATTCGTGTTCGTAGATTATTAGATACATATGAGTCTATGGGAGACGAGGAAATGCTTGCGGAGATGCGTAAGGGTTTGGTTCGCCAGATGGGACTTGTAGGTCAGTTTGACCGTCACTACCAGCGCAAGGAAGAGCTCTTCTTTCCTATCATGGAGCGTTATGGACATGATTCGCCACCAAAAGTCATGTGGGGAGTGGATGACCAGATCAGGGAACTTTTTCAGAAAGCCTTGGCGACAGCCAAGTCCCTACCAGAAGTGTCCATTAGCACTGTAAAGTCTGATTTTGAGGCTTTTGCGACTGAATTTGAGAGTATGATTTTCAAGGAAGAATCTATCCTTCTCATGATTCTGCTCGAATCCTTTACCCAGGATGACTGGATTCAGATTGCCGAGGAAAGTGATGCTTATGGCTATGCCATTATCCGTCCGTCTGAGAAATGGATTCCTGAACGTATAAGCTTTGTTGAGAAGAAAAGTGTAGAAGAGCCAAGTCAGCCAGAAACTGTAGAAAGCCAAGTTCAGAAGGTTATCGACACGCCAGAAGGTCAGTTTACTATCACCTTCACACCTAAGGAAAAGGAAGCGGTAGTAGATCGCCATAGTCAACAGGCTTTTGGTAATGGCTATCTCTCAGTCGAGCAGGCTAATCTTATTCTCAACCATCTGCCAATGGAAATTACCTTTGTTAATAAGGATGATATTTTCCAGTATTACAATGACAATACGCCAGCGGATGAGATGATTTTCAAGCGGACACCGTCTCAAGTCGGGCGAAATGTTGAGCTTTGTCACCCACCCAAGTACCTTGATAAGGTAAAGACCATTATGAAAGGTCTTCGTGACGGGGTCAAGGACAAGTACGAGATGTGGTTCAAGTCCGAGTCACGAGGTAAGTTTGTCCATATCACCTATGCTGCAGTACACGATGAAAATGGAGAATTTCAAGGTGTGCTGGAGTATGTTCAGGATATCCAGCCCTACCGTGAGATTGATACAGACTACTATCGAGGAATAGAATAAGGAGAAACAATGAGCTACGAACAAGAATTTATGAAAGAATTTGAAGCCTGGGTCAATACCCAAATCATGATTAATGATATGGCGCTCAAGGAAAGCCAAAAGGTCTATGAAGAAGACCAAGATGAGCGTGCTAAAGATGCCATGATTCGCTATGAAAGCCGCTTGGATGCCTACCAGTTCTTGCTAGGCAAATTTGAAAACTTCAAGGCAGGCAAGGGTTTCCATGACTTGCCAGAGGATTTGTTTGGTCAGAGACATTATTAAGAACTATAAAAAAAGTGTGGTCTATAAACCGCACTTTTTACATATGATGGGTATGCTTGGTAATCCATTGTTCTGTTTTTATTTTTAACCAAAATGAATAGATTCCAAAAGTGATAATCGTCAGTAAGAACCATTTGATCCAATTTCCAAATAACTGGGTGCCAGTTCCATCAAAATATAAACGTTGACCATCGATGACAGTATGTCTGACTTTCCAACCTTGCATAAAACAAACGGCCCAAGGTGTGGCAATTCCTAGAGTTAAGCTGATGATGAAAAAAGCGACAATCCAGTGCCCGATAAAGCTGAGTAATCCACCGTCAAAATAACTTTATTTGTTCATATAGAATCTCCTTAGAATTTTATGGATAAGTAAATCATTACTTTGAGGTATTGTACCATAGGAGGAGATAGGAATCAATATTTCTTGAAATGAGGCACTATAGTTCAAACGAAAATAGCATTCACGATTTGTCCTACTTATCTTTTTGTGTTACAATGTTAGCATGAAAACGAAAAATATCATTAAAACAGGTTTGGCAGTGGTAGGCCTCGGAGCACTTGCTTTTGGAGCTAAGAAAGTAGCCGATGACCACAAACTCATGAAAACGCAGGAAGAGTTGACCGCTATTGTGCGTGACTCCTTTTCAGAGATGGGTGAGATAGCGACTCTCTATGTCCAAGTGTACGAAAGTAGCCTAGAACGTCTCGTTGGTGGTGTCATTTTTGAGGATGGTTGTCACTATACCTTTGTCTATGAAGATGAAGATCTTATCTATGAGGAGGAAGTCTTATGATAATTCCTCATATTTTGGAAGAACTAGCAAATCTAGTAGAGCAGGATGGCAAGAAGGTCTTCCTTTTTGTTGCGGATTGGTGTGGTGATTGTCGTTATATCTACCCTTCTTTGCCAGAGATTGAAGAGTCAAATCCAGAGTTTACCTTTATACGAGTAGACCGTGATGAGTACATGGACTTAGCCAAACTTTGGGATGTTTACGGGATTCCAAGTCTTGTTGTCTTAGATAAGGACAAGGAGATTGGACGCTTTGTCAATCGTGACCGTAAAACCAAGGCACAAATTAACGACTTTTTAGCAGGATTAAAATAGGAGAAAAGAAAGAATGATTTTTACATATAACAAAGAACATGTCGGTGATGTCCTTATGATCATCGTGAAAAACAGTGGCGATGCCAAACTAGATGTTGAACGTAAAGGCAATGTGGCGCGTGTTTTCCTAAAGGAAACTGGTGAAACTGTTGCTTGGAATATTTTTGAAGTTTCTAGCTTATTTGAGATTGAGAATCGTGGCCAAGTATTCTTGACAGACGACCAAGTAGCTCGTTTGAACCAAGAATTGCAAGCTCAAGATTTTACCGAAGAGATTATCAATGATAAGGAACCGAAATTTGTGGTTGGAGAAATTGTAGAGATGGTGGCACATCCAGATAGTGATCACTTGAACATCTGTCAAGTTGCTGTTGGAAATGATAAGACAGTGCAAATCGTGGCAGGTGCTCCAAATGCGCGTCTTGGTTTGAAAACCATTGTAGCTCTTCCAGGAGCTATGATGCCAAAAGGCAATCTCATCTTTCCAGGGGAACTTCGTGGTGAAAAGAGCTTTGGGATGATGTGTAGTCCTCGTGAATTGCATTTGCCAAATGCTCCACAAAAACGTGGTGTCATTGAACTGTCAGACGACCAAGTTGTTGGGACTCCGTTCGATCCAGCCAAACATTGGACAGCTTAAATTTGTTCAGTTAGATAGGAGAAAGTAAGATGGCAAAAAATGTTGTGATCACAGGTGCAACATCAGGTATTGGGGAAGCAATCGCGCGTGCCTATCTAGAAAAAGGTGAAAATATTGTTCTCACAGGACGTCGAACAGAAAGACTTGAAGCTCTCAAAACTGAGTTCGCAGAAGCCTTTCCAAATCAAAAAGTTTGGACCTTTCCTTTAGATGTTACGGATATGAGCATGGTTAAGACTGTCTGTTCAGATATTCTAAAAACTGTGGGTCAGATTGATATATTGGTCAATAACGCTGGACTTGCTTTAGGCTTAGCTCCCTATCAGGATTATGAAGAGTTGGATATGCTGACCATGCTGGATACCAATGTCAAGGGCTTGATGGCTGTTACTCGTTGTCTCTTGCCTTCTATGGTGACTGCAAATCAAGGCCATATCATTAATATGGGTTCAACCGCAGGTATTTACGCTTACGCTGGTGCAGCAGTCTATTCAGCAACCAAGGCAGCAGTCAAAACCTTTTCAGATGGACTACGGATTGATACCATTGCGACTGATATCAAGGTGACAACCATTCAGCCTGGTATTGTAGAGACTGACTTTTCTAAGGTCCGTTTCCATGGAGATGAGGAACGGGCGTCGACGGTCTATCAGGGACTCGAAGCCTTGCAGGCACAAGATATCGCAGATGCTGTGGTTTATGTGACCAGCCAACCTCGTCGTGTGCAAATCACAGATATGACCATCATGGCCAATCAACAAGCAACTGGATTTATGATTCATAGAGACTAACATTATTTTAAAAAAGTTACAAATTTTGTAACTTTTTTCTTTTTCCTTCGAATAGATAAGTAGGAGGATGAAAAAATGTATAATAAAGTTATTATGATCGGACGTTTGACGTCTACACCAGAATTGCACAAAACCAACAATGATAAGTCTGTCGCACGAGCAACTATCGCAGTGAACCGTCGTTACAAAGACCAAAATGGGGAACGTGAAGCAGACTTCATCAATATTGTGGTTTGGGGCAAATTGGCTGAAACCTTGGCTAGTTATGGAAGCAAGGGTAGTCTCATTTCTGTGGATGGGGAACTTCGTACCCGTAAGTTTGATAAGAATGGCCAGACCAACTATGTAACAGAAGTTCTCTGTACAGGTTTCCAACTCTTAGAAAGCCGTGCCCAACGTGCTATGCGTGAAAATAATGCAGGACAAGACTTAGCAGATTTGGTCTTGGAAGAAGAGGAACTTCCATTTTAATATCAATCAAATAGAAGAGCTGGTTCGCCTATAGACCAGCTTTTTCTATTGTTTTTGTAGTATTGTTCGGAAATTAATTCTTAAATAGGTCAAATAAATGCACTTGTACAATAAAATCAAGCACTTTTTTTGAAAAAGTAGTAGAATAAAGTAATATATATTCAAAATTTTCAGAAAAGGAATGAAATTTGAAGAAAAATAAAGAGAAAATAGAATTGTTGAAATGGCTGATAAAGCGTCTATTACTGCTGATTCCAGTGGTCTGTGTTCTCTTATGGGTTTTCGGCCGTTGTCAAACAAGTGGCATCAAGGATCAGACTAAAATTGGTGTCACCTATATGACCATGAACAATGGGTTCTATAAAAGTATTCATTCGGAAATTAGTCGAATTGCCGATGAAAGAGGAGCTCTTGTTTACGTCCGAGATCCAGAATTGGACGAAGAAAGACAGAGCCAACAGATTGATGATTTTTGTGCTCAAAAAGTTGATATGATAGTGATCAATCCGGTCAAGGGGGATAGTCAGTCAATTTTAACTGCTCTTGAAAAAGCTAGAAAACAAGGAATTAAAATCATTGCGGTCGATACTCAACTGAAGAATTTTAAGCCGGATGCAAGTATTGTATCCGATAACTACCAAGCGGGAGTATTGATTGCTAAAGAGTTGATGAAACGTTCTTCTAGTGCTCGGGTCCTCCTTTTGGAACATAAGGGGACTGTTTCAGCAGATACGAGGATTCAGGGCTTTAAAGACACTATTGAGGGGCACAGTTCTTATCAGATTGTTTCGGAACTGGAAACCAAGGGGCAGACGGAGATTGCTATGCCGGCTGTCCAAAACTTCTTACAGTTAGGGGTTGAAATCAATACTTTGGTTGCCTTAAATGACCGCTCAGCTATAGGAGCTCTGGCTGCAATTAAGGAGCAAGGAATAACTTACCCTATTGCGATTTATGGAATCGATGGTTCACCAGATATGAAATCTTTGTTGCACTCGACGGATGATGTTGTGGGGACCGTTGCTCAATCCCCTTTGAAGATGGGAGACCGCGTGATGGAGGTTATTCAAGATATTGCTGAAGGGAAGAGCTATACCAAAGAGGTGAGCATTCCAGTTGAAATGATGACAAAGGAAAACATTGATCAGTTTGATGTGAATGGGTGGCAGTAATGAGAAAGTTTAGAGGTGTTCGATACAGTTTGGCCATTCTTATGGTCGTCAATTTTATCGCTGTTATGCTAAACAGTATCATCTATCTTCAAGCAACCAACTATATCATTGCTCAACGCCAAGCTTCTCTATTATTAGAGCGCCTAGAGCGTATTCCCTTTGCTCCATCTACGACTTTTTGGTTGTCTGCAGTTTTGTTTGCTGGGATTGCTTTGATATCGATGAGTCGATATCGGCCTCAAACGAGTCGATGGTCTATTTTTGATAAGAGGAATATTCTGGAGATTCTCCTGATGCTGCTTCTGATGTGGGTTCAAAATGTAGCTTATAACGGGCTCATTCTCTTGGTTTTTGCGGATATCTTCTATGGTTCCAAAGAGTTGAATACCAAGAGAGATCGGAAGTATTGGTTTGCCTTTATCCTAGTGAGCTTCTTGATGCTCCTTGTGACAAATTCAGATGTCTTTTCGCTTTTCTTCCCGATTCCGTCCTTAGATGTCTATATTCATTTTTATCCTGAATCTATTCGCATTCTGGCCTTTTTCTTAAAGAATTCCCTTTATGCCTCGAATATGGTACTCTTCATTATTTCACTTTTGTTTTATATTATGAACGTCCTTGCGGAAAACCACGAAGTAGAGGAAGAATTGGCTATGGTGTCCAAGGTTAATACGGAGTTGAACAATTATATGGCCTTGTCTGAGAAGATTGCAGAGGATCGGGAGCGTAAGCGGATTGCTCGTGAGATTCATGATACTTTGGGGCACGCACTAACAGGCATCTCAGCAGGTTTAGATGCTGTTGGGGTCTTGATCGATATCGATCCAAATCGAGCAAAAGAGCAGGTGAAAAACGTATCAGAAGTGGTCCGTGAAGGAATCCAAGATGTGAGAGGTTCTCTTAATCGTCTTCGTCCGGGAGCCCTTGAGGGACGAACTCTCAAAGATGCTTTAGAAAAGACCATCCGCGAGTATCAAATTCTTTCCAACTTACAAGTTGATCTAAACTATGAATGGGTAGATGTCGATATGGATGTCATGATTGAAGATACGATCTTTCGTGTCATACAAGAGTCTATGACTAATGCGGTTCGCCACGGTCACGCCAGCCAACTAAAACTCCATTTTTTTGAGGATAAAGAGAATTATTTGATTGCTTTGCAAGATAATGGAGTTGGATTTGAAACCTTAACTTATGGTTATGGACTCAAACAGATGATGGAGCGTATTTCAATTCTAGGAGGCCAGCTTCAATTTGAAAGTCGCGATGGATTTTTCACACGTGTCAGTTTACCAAAATATAAAGAAGGGAGATAAGATATGGTGATAAAAGTAATGGTGGCAGATGACCAAGCCTTGATTCGAGAATCTTTAAAAATTATTTTGTCGGCTCACTCCGACATCGAAGTGGTAGCTACAGTGGAAGATGGGAATCATGTCTTGTCCAGCATTCCACAGACGCATCCGGATCTGATCCTGATGGATATTCGGATGCCAGGCATGGATGGGGTTTTGGCTACAAAAGAAGTAAAAGAACACTATCCGGATATCAAAATTATTATTTTAACAACTTTTGACGATGATGAATTTATCTATAGTGCACTCAAGTATGGTGCTTCAGGATATCTCTTAAAGGGAGCCTCGACAGAAGAACTCTATGAGGCTATTAAGGTGGTGCATCAGGGTGGAGCTATGATCAACCCCAATATCGCAAGCAAGGTCTTTCAGATATTCTCTCAAATGGCCAAATCGAATTTCTCTATTGCTGTGGATGAGGACAACGTCAAGGATTTAAGCACGACAGAATGGCGAATTATTCAAGAAGTCGGTTATGGCGAGTCAAACAAAGAAATTGCTGCAAAACTCTTCTTATCAGAAGGAACTGTGCGCAATTACTTATCAACGATTTTGGCGAAATTAAACCTAAGAGATCGAACGCAATTAGCAATTTGGTCAGTTCAAACAGGAGTGACTAGACGCGATTTTTCAAAAGGAAATACGGAATGAAATTAAACCGAAAGCATCTTTGTTGGGGAATCGTTCTCCTTTTTGTGGTCTCTGTGAGTACTGGTTTTTATTGGTGGAAACAACAACCGATCGTGCTCCATATAGGCGTTTATGCAGGATCTAGTTGGGATGTACCGACCAGTCAACGCTCCCATGCTTTGGATCTTGCGATTCAAAAATTTGAAAAGTCCCATCCTAATGTCCGTGTGGAATATGAAAATGGGATTCCACAGTCGGATTATTCAGACTGGCTCTCAGAAAAGATTGTTTCAGGAAAGACGCCGGATGTGTTTATGGTCTCTGAGCAAGATCTGTCCTTATTGGCGGCGCGTGGCGTTCTAGAAAAGTTAAATGGCTATATGAATCAAGAAGACCAAGCTGCTTTTTATCCTGTTGCATTTGAATCAGGTGTCTATCAGGGGCAATCCTATGCCTTACCTTATGAAAGTAATCCTATTTTGATGTGTGTCAATAAAGATTTGCTGGACAAAGAAGGCATTGAGGTTCCCAAGGAAGGTTGGAGCTTGGAAGAGTTCTATACAATTTGTAAAAAACTAACCAAAGATACCAATGGAGATGGTCAATTGGATCAGTTTGGGAGTACAGAATATACATGGAAAGAAGCTTTGGCAGCAAATGGGGGTAGTCTCTTTCAAGGTGGGATGCTCAAACTTACGGCTCCAGAAGTCAAAGAATCATTGACTTTTTTACAAAAATTGGAAGAGTTGAATAAGAACTATAAGGTGAGTTCCAAAGATTTTGACCAGGGGAAAGTCGCTTTTTATCCCATGACTTTGGCTCAATATAGAACCTATAAACCTTATCCTTACCATGTTTCAAAATATTCAAACTTCACCTGGACCTGTATTCCTATGCCTGCTAAGTCAAAAACTACCAAGGCGACTTTGGTTACGACGACTTCTTTTGCCATGTCTGCTCGGACTCCTCATTCCAAGTTAGCTTGGGAATTGATGCAATTGTTGACAGAAGATCCAGAAATTCAACAACTCCTCTTTGCTCAATCTCAAGGGATTTCCGTTATGCCACAGGTGGTCCAAAGTCAATCTAGTAAAGATCTTCTACAGGTAGATGATTTTGGCACGGATTCCTTGACCAATCAGACCTTGAATCGTATCATGGAACAAGCTGTTGAAAGTAGTCCCAAGAATGTCTCAAAAGAAATGTTGGAAAAGCTGGACTACTTGATTGGCAATGCTTTGCGCGATCAAGATGTCGAGAACCGCTTGCCTCAAATTCAGAGGGAAATTGAAAGTAGTCTTCAGGTAGGAGTTTAAAGAAAAATAAGATGACATTGTGTCAAGTGACAGATGTCATTTTTTTGTTGCTAAATGTCATGTTTATCATGTGACATTTGACAATGTAAAAGCGCTTCCAAATATTCTACAATAGAGTCAAATAAAGGAGGCGTAGTAAAATGAAATACCTCATTTTAGTCAGTCATGGTGGATTGGCAGAAGGACTAAAAACATCGCTAGCTATGTTTGCTGGTGACAAGATGAATCAGGTCATCGCAGTTGGACTTAAAGAAGGAAAATCGGTCGATGACTTTGCAGTTGATTTTAGAGAGAGCATCTCAGAATTGACATCAGATGATTCTGTGCTGGTCTTGGCAGACATTGTAGGTGGTAGTCCATTAACCACGGTAGCCACTGTCCTAGAAGAAGCTGGAAAGCTAGATGGAGCTTTGATTCTTGGTGGGATGAACCTGACCATGGCCCTAACAGCAGTTGTGATGAAGGATGTGTTGGATGGAGACGATTTGTCAGCAACTATCTTATCAGAAGCACAGTCTGCACTACAACCTTTTGAAGTTTCAGCCACTAGTGCTGAAGAAGATGATGACGATATTTAATAGGGAGGTACCTTATGGTAGTAACATTTGTACGGATTGATGACCGCATGATTCACGGTCAAACAGTCACACGCTGGGCAAAAGAAAAACCATGTGATGGTTTGATTGCCGTAAACGATGCAGCAGCATCAAACAAGGTTTTGATCCAAGCTTACAAAGGCGCATCAGACAAGAAAACCTTTGTATGGACAAAAGAAGCCTTTAAAGAAAAGTCAGCAAAAGTAACGGAATCTGACAGTCGGTACTTCTTGATTACCAAAAACCCAATCGATATGAAGGAAATTTTGGTGGATCAAGGTTTTGTCCCAGGAGATGTTAAAGAAATCATCGTTGGCCCTGCAAATGATCGACCTGGTGCAGTGAAATTGGGCAATAACCAATCCATCACCCAGGAAGAAGCAGAAGCCTTTCAGGCTATTCAGGCAGCAGGTTACAAGGTTAAATTCCAATTGTTGCCGGATGTTTCAATTGGTTACTGGGATGATTTCAAATCAAAATTTGGTTTTTAAACCTAACAGTTTTATTAGTTAGGTAAATAAATTTACAAACAAAAGGAGCGTTTGTTATGACAATTTCATGGATTCAAGCAATCTTGCTTGCTGTTTTCGCCAGCTTGTCTTCAATGCCTGGTATGGGAGGTTCCAGTATCGGGAACTATACACTCGGTCGTCCCTTGATCGGTGGGTTGATTTCAGGTTTAATTCTTGGAGATGTGACAACCGGTATTATGGTCGGGGTTGCCCTTCAAGTCGTTTATATCGCCTTGGTAACACCTGGTGGAACCGTATCTGCCGATGTTCGTGCAATCTCTTATATCGGTGTTCCTCTTGCTATCTTGTTTGTGCATGCAAATCACATCACAGACGAAGCTGGAATTGCAGCAGCTGCAGCCCCAATCGGTGCGGCCGTTGGGACAATCGGTACTGTTCTTTTCTACGGTACAGCTACAATGAACTTGCTTTGGCAACACATTGGTTGGAAAGCTGTTGAAGAAGGAAACTTTAAAAAACTCTACGCAGTTGACTGGATTTATCCTTGGATCTCTCACTTCCTCTTCTCTTTCCTTCCAACTATGATTATCACTAAATATGGTGAAAACATGGTTGATTTGATGAAACTTTACCTTCCTATGGATGGTTTCTGGATGAAAGCCCTCTTTACAGTTGGAGCCCTTCTCCCATGTGTCGGTATTGCTATCTTGTTGAAACAAATTGTTACAAAAGCAACTGACTTCATTCCATTCTTTGTTGGATTTACCTTGGCTAAATCTCTAGGATTGAACTTGGTAGCTAGTGCAGTTGTTTCATTGATCTTTGCAGTAATCTACTATGAACTTGAAGTAATCAAATCTATGAAAGCTGCTCCAGCTGGGGTTGTTTACGTAGACGATGATGAGGAGGATATTTAAAATGGCTGATAGAAAGAAAATTTCAAAGAAAACATTAGCAAAAGCATTTCATCATTGGTATTATGGTCATTTGACTTGTTTCTCTCAAGAACACATGCAAACCTTCGGGTACTTGACTTCTATGCTTCCAATCGTAGAAGAAATGTATGATACAAAAGAAGAACAAAAAGATGCTATGCAAACCTATACTGCCTTCTTCAATACTGAACCACAACTTGGCTCTCTCGTTGTAGGGATTACGGCTGGTTTGGAAGAAGCGCGTGCAAATGGAGATGCAGTAGATGGTGAAACCATCAATGGTATGCGTGCCGGTTTGATGGGTCCAATCGCTGGTATCGGTGACTCATTGGTCGTTGGGACCTTGATTCCAGTTCTTTTGGGGATTGCCCTCGGTCTCTCTAAAGGTGGTAACATCGCTGGTGCTATCTTCTACATCGTCGTATGGAACCTCTTAGTATACTTTGGTATGCGCTTTGCCTTCTTCAAAGGATATCAATTGGGGGATAAAGCCGTTGAATTTCTAGTAGGACCAAAAGGACAAGCTCTTCGTAAAGCGATTAGCGTTGTTGGTGGTATGGTTATCGGTGCGGTAGCAGCAACTTGGGTATCTGTTACAACAGCCCTTCAATTCGAGAATTCTGAAGGAAAAGTCTTCTTAAATATCCAAGAAAAGATTGATGGTGTTTATCCAGGTCTCTTGACAGCAACTTTCATCACTATTTGCTGGTGGTTAATGTCTAAGAAAAAAGTTTCACCAAACAAAGTTATGTTGCTTCTAGTTGTTGTCGCTTTGGTCGGTGTTGCTCTAGGTATCTTTGACCCACATCTTAATTACTAAGCTCAAGAAAAGCACATATTTACTAGTAGAAAATTTTGAGAATGAAGTAGACTAACCTCCTTCTCTTACCCTTCATTCTCAATTTTTGTCAGGAGGATCCTCATGGTTACAAAACAAGAACTTGTTAATGGATATGAAACAGAAATTAGGTATCAACGTCATATGATTGAAAATCTTGGCCGTTGGTTTAGCTTACTCTTTATCATTGCCAGTATAGGTATGGTCTTGATTTATCTCTTTCATAAAAGCTTCCTCCCACTCTTACTTTTCGGAATTTTACTTGCCTTAGTTGGAATATTGGGAATGGTGGTTTTTGGATATGGTATCTATCGAGGACGGATCAATCTCCAGAAAGTCGTCGATGATTTTAATCGAAAATTAATAATTCTAAAGTGATCTTTAAGGAACATCTCATTCATTTTGAGGTGTTTTTTTCTTGACTATTTCTGACTAAGTGATACAATAGAACTATGGTTTAGCACTCATGTACAAAGAGTGCTAATAATATGATAGAATTATGGAGGAAAACAGATGTTGAAACCATTAGGAGACCGCGTGGTCTTGAAAATTGAAGAGAAAGAACAAACAGTCGGAGGCTTTGTCCTCGCAAAATCAGCCCAAGAAGAAACGAAAACAGCTACAGTAGTGGCTACTGGACAAGGTGTTCGCACCTTGAACGGTGATTTGGTTGCCCCAAGTGTAAAAGTTGGAGATCAGGTTTTGGTTGAAGCTCATGCAGGTATCGAGGTCAAAGATGGTGACGAAAAATATGTCATCGTTGGTGAAGCGAACATCTTAGCAATCGTGGAAGAAAAATAGGAGGAAATAAGTATGGCAAAAGACATTAAATTTTCATCAGATGCTCGTTCAGCTATGGTACGTGGTGTTGATATCCTAGCTGATACAGTTAAAGTAACCTTGGGGCCTAAAGGCCGTAATGTTGTTCTTGAAAAATCATTCGGATCACCATTGATTACCAATGATGGTGTAACAATCGCTAAAGAAATCGAACTAGAAGACCATTTTGAAAATATGGGTGCCAAATTGGTGTCAGAAGTGGCTTCTAAAACCAATGATATCGCTGGTGACGGGACAACTACTGCAACAGTATTGACTCAAGCTATTGTTCGTGAAGGAATCAAAAACGTTACGGCTGGCGCAAACCCAATCGGTATCCGTCGTGGGATTGAAGCAGCGGTTGCTGCAGCTGTAGAAGCCTTGAAGAACAATGCCATTCCAGTATCAAGCAAGGAAGCTATTGCACAAGTCGCTGCCGTATCCTCTCGCTCTGAAAAAGTAGGTGAGTACATCTCTGAAGCCATGGAAAAAGTTGGCAAGGATGGAGTCATCACCATTGAAGAATCACGTGGGATGGAAACAGAGCTTGAAGTTGTAGAAGGAATGCAATTTGACCGTGGTTATCTATCACAGTACATGGTTACTGACAATGAAAAAATGGTTGCAGACCTTGAAAATCCATACATTTTGATTACAGATAAGAAGATTTCAAATATCCAAGAAATCTTGCCACTTCTAGAAAGCATTCTTCAAAGCAGTCGTCCCCTCTTGATCATTGCAGACGATGTTGACGGTGAAGCTCTGCCAACTCTTGTTTTGAACAAGATCCGTGGAACCTTCAACGTAGTTGCTGTTAAGGCACCAGGATTTGGTGACCGACGCAAGGCTATGTTGGAAGACATCGCAATTTTGACAGGCGGAACTGTTATCACAGAAGATCTTGGTCTTGAATTGAAAGATGCTACTATCGAAGCGCTTGGTCAAGCAGCTAAAGTGTCTGTTGATAAAGATAGTACAGTCATTGTAGAAGGTGCAGGTAATCCTGAAGCAATTGCTAACCGTGTTGCTGTCATCAAATCACAAATTGAAACAACAACTTCAGAATTTGACCGTGAAAAACTCCAAGAACGCTTGGCTAAGTTGTCAGGTGGGGTAGCAGTTATCAAGGTCGGAGCTGCGACTGAAACAGAATTGAAAGAAATGAAACTCCGCATCGAAGACGCCCTCAATGCGACTCGCGCAGCTGTTGAAGAAGGTATCGTTGCAGGTGGTGGTACTGCCCTTGTCAATGTTATCTCTGCTGTTGCTGCCTTGGAGTTAGAAGGTGATGAAGCAACAGGACGTAACATTGTTCTTCGTGCCTTGGAAGAACCTGTACGTCAAATCGCTTACAATGCAGGTTATGAAGGTTCAATTGTTATTGATCGTTTGAAAAATGCAGAGCTTGGAACAGGCTTCAATGCTGCAACAGGTGAATGGGTCAACATGATTGAAGCAGGAATTATCGATCCTGTTAAGGTTAGCCGTTCAGCCCTTCAGAATGCAGCTTCAGTAGCAAGTTTGATTCTAACGACAGAAGCAGTCGTAGCTAACAAACCAGAACCAGCTGCACCAGCGCCAGCTATGGATCCGTCAATGATGGGTGGCTACTAAGAAATAAATAAAAACAGGTAGAATGAAAGATTTCTACCTGTTTCTTTTGAATTACTCAAAAAGAGGAAGCTCAGCCTCCTCTTTTTACATCTATTTAATTATGGTTTGATAACTTCAGCTCCACCCATGTATGGACGAAGAACTTCTGGAATGGTCACAGAACCATCTTCGTTTTGATAGTTTTCAAGAATAGCAGCGACAGTACGTCCAACAGCAAGTCCAGAACCATTCAAGGTATGGAGAAGTTTAACCTTACCATCTGCTTCATCACGGTAACGGATTTGGGCACGACGTGCTTGGAAATCTTCTGTATTTGAACAGCTTGAGATTTCTCGGTAGGTATTTTGCGCTGGAATCCAAACTTCCAAGTCGTAAGTCTTAGCAGCTGAGAAGCCCATATCTCCTGTAGAAAGAGCAACTACACGGTATGGTAAGTTTAGTTTTTGAAGAATGTTTTCAGCGTTGGCTGTCATCTTTTCTAATTCTTCGTATGATTCTTCAGGTTTAGCAAATTTAACCATTTCAACCTTGTGGAATTGGTGCAAACGGATCAAGCCACGAGTATCACGACCAGCAGAACCAGCTTCTGAACGGAAGGATGGACTCATAGCAGTAAAGTAGATTGGCAAGTCTTTTCC
>CAUSCX010000010.1:0-35364 GCA_963530385.1 uncultured Streptococcus sp.
TACCTGGAGATATCGTCTTGCTTGAAGCTGGAGATATCGTGCCTGCAGATATGCGCTTGTTTGAAGCAGCTTCCCTTAAAATTGAAGAAGCAGCTCTTACAGGGGAGTCTGTCCCAGTTGAAAAAGATGTGACAGGACTTGTTGAAGCAGATGCTGGTATCGGGGACCGTGTTAACATGGGTTACCAAAACTCAAACGTAACATACGGTCGTGGTATTGGTGTTGTGACCAACACTGGTATGTACACAGAAGTTGGTAAGATTGCAGATATGTTGGCTAATGCCGATGAAACAGAGACACCATTGAAGCAAAGCTTGGAACAATTATCTAAGGCCTTGACTTACTTGATTGTTGTGATTGCCGTTATTACTTTCTTGGTTGGTGTATTCGTTCGTGGTGAACATCCGTTGGAAGGCTTGATGGTTGCGGTTGCTCTTGCGGTTGCTGCAATTCCAGAAGGTCTCCCTGCCATTGTAACCATCGTTCTATCTTTGGGAACGACAACCCTCGCAAAACGGAATTCAATCGTCCGTAAATTACCAGCGGTTGAAACTCTCGGTTCAACAGAAATCATCGCGTCTGATAAAACAGGTACCTTGACTATGAACCAAATGACTGTTGAAAAAGTTTATACCAACGGTCAATTGCAAAGTGCAGCAACAGAAATTGGAGCTAGCAACAATACCCTTCGCATTATGAACTTTGCCAATGATACAAAGGTAGATCCATCTGGCAAGTTGATTGGAGACCCAACGGAGACTGCCTTGGTACAGTTTGGTCTGGACCACAACTTTGACGTTCGTGAAGTCTTGGAGGATGAGCCACGTGTGGCAGAATTGCCATTTGACTCAGACCGTAAGCTCATGTCTACCATCCATAAGGAAGCAGACGGTTCTTACTTTATTGCTGTCAAGGGTGCGCCTGACCAATTGCTCAAGCGTGTGACTCGTATTGAAGTTAATGGGGAAGTTCGTCCAATCACAGAAGAAGATAAAAATGCTATCCTTGCAACTAACAAAGAATTGGCCAAACAAGCTCTTCGTGTCTTGATGATGGCTTATAAGACAAGCAATGAAATCCCAACCTTGGAATCTGAAATTGTTGAATCTGATCTTATTTTCTCTGGTTTGGTCGGCATGATTGACCCTGAGCGTCCAGAAGCTGCAGAAGCTGTTCGTGTCGCTAAGGAAGCAGGTATCCGTCCAATCATGATCACGGGTGACCACCAAGATACAGCAGAAGCTATTGCTAAACGTCTTGGAATCATCGATCCAAATGATACAGAAGACCATGTCTTCACGGGTGCTGAATTGAATGAACTCACTGATGAAGAATTCCAAAAAGTCTTCAAGCAATACTCTGTATACGCACGTGTATCACCTGAGCACAAGGTTCGTATCGTGAAAGCATGGCAAAAAGAAGGTAAAGTTGTTGCCATGACAGGTGATGGAGTCAACGATGCGCCATCACTTAAGACAGCTGACATCGGTATCGGTATGGGGATTACAGGTACAGAGGTTTCTAAGGGTGCTTCTGATATGGTCCTTGCCGATGATAACTTTGCAACCATTATCGTAGCGGTTGAAGAAGGACGTAAGGTCTTCTCAAATATCCAAAAATCCATCCAATACCTCTTGTCTGCTAATATGGCTGAAGTCTTCACGATTTTCTTTGCAACCCTCTTTGGTTGGGATGTGTTGCAACCAGTGCATCTTCTCTGGATTAACTTGGCAACAGATACGCTTCCAGCCATTGCTCTTGGTGTTGAACCAGCTGAGCCAGGCGTTATGACCCACAAACCTCGTGGACGCAAGTCTAACTTCTTTGACGGTGGTGTCTTCGGAGCTATCCTTTATCAAGGTATCTTCCAAACCATGCTGGTTCTTGGTGTCTATGGTTGGGCAATCCTCTTCCCAGAGCATCAAGTTCAATCTGAAATTCACGCAGATGCCCTTACTATGGCCTTTGCAACTCTTGGTTTGATCCAGTTGCTCCATGCCTTTAACGTCAAATCTGTTTACCAATCAATCTTTACGGTTGGACTCTTTAAGAATAAGACCTTTAACTGGTCAATCCCAGTTGCCTTCATCCTCTTGATGGCTACGATTGTGGTTCCAGGATTTAACAGCCTCTTCCACGTTTCACATTTGAGCTTGACTCAGTGGATGGCAGTTATTGTAGGTTCACTCTTAATCGTTGTTCTTGTTGAGATTGTCAAAGCAGTTCAACGTGCACTTGGAAAAGATAAAAATGCTATTTAAGCATTATGAAAGTCATCTTCGGATGGCTTTTTGTTTTAATGTAAAGATAAACTGAAATAATACTCAATGAAAATCAAAGAGTAAACTAGGAAGAGAGCCGCAGACTGTACTTGAGTACGGCAAGGTGAAGCTGACGTGGTTTAAATTTGATTTTCGAAGAGTATAATTTTGTGCTATAATCAAGTAGACTGATATCGTATGGAGGAAAGAGTCTTGGAAAAGAAAATTGTAAAAGATATCTTGTTTTTGTCGCAGGTATCCCAGCCTGCTAGTCAGGAGGATTTACCTCTAGCAAAGGACTTGCAGGATGCCCTACAGGCTAATCGAGAAACTTGTGTTGGACTAGCCGCCAATATGATTGGAGTGCAAAAGCGCGTCATTATTTTTAATATCGGCATGATTCCCATGGTTATGTTTAATCCAGTTCTTCAATCCTTTGAAGGGCTATATGAAACGGAGGAAGGATGTTTGTCTTTGACAGGTGTCAGACCGACAACTAGATATGAGAAGATTACAGTAAGCTACAGAGACATCCATTGGCAAGAGCAAACCATTACCCTGACAGGTTTTCCAGCTCAGATTTGTCAGCATGAATTGGATCATATAGAAGGTCGTATTATTTAGGCTCAAATCCTTGGTAGTCATAAAAAAATATGCTACACTAAGACTATGAAAATTCTAATCCCAACTGCAAAAGAAATGAATACAAATGTTCCTAGTTTTGAAGCAAATCCCTTGCGTCCTGAAAGTCAGGCTGTATTGGATGCATTAGCGATATATTCTGCCCAAGAGCTGGAAAGTTTTTACAAAATTTCTGCTGAAAAAGCACAAGAGGAGTATGGCCATATCAAGGCCTTAAAAACTGGCACTGAAAAAAACTATCCAGCCTTGCACCTCTTTGATGGACTCATGTATCGCAACATCAAACGGGACAATCTAACCAAGGCTGAACAAGCCTATCTGGAGAAACACCTCATGATAACGTCAGCTCTTTACGGTGTGATTCCAGCCTTTGCACCGATTGCACCTCACAGACTAGACTTTTTGATGAAGCTTAAAATTGCTGGGAAAAGCCTGAAAAGTCACTGGCAATCAGCTTATGAAGAGTCGGTGAAGGGTGAAGAACTAATCTTTTCACTCTTGTCTTCGGAGTTTGAAACTGTCTTTCCAAAAGATATCCGTGAAAAAATGGTGACCTTTAAGTTTATGGAAGACAGAGATGGAAAACTTAAAGTCCACTCAACCATTTCAAAAAAAGCCCGAGGAGCCTTTTTAACAGCCCTGATGGAAAATCAAGTAACCTCGGTAGAAGAGATTAAAAAGCTCAGTTTTGCAGGTTTTACCTATCGAGACGACCTGTCTAGTGACAAGGAAATGATCTTTGTAAAATAGATTGAAAATAGCGTCTGTCCTAAATTGTATCTGGACAGGCTTTTTTATGATTTGATGCTTCTATTTTTAGTTCAGAATGGTAGGAATTTTCTCACAATTTTGGTATAATAGGACTATTAGAAAATTTCAAGGAGACAAACATGTCAGTTAAAATTGCTTTACTTGGATTTGGTACAGTAGCCAGTGGTGTACCATTCTTGCTAAAGGAAAATGGAGAAAAAATTGTTCAAGCAGCACATTCAGAAATTGAAGTAGCCAAAGTTTTGGTCAAAGACGATGAAGAGAAAGCACGCTTGCTTGAAGCAGGAAATGATTTTAATTTTGTAACAAATATTGACGAAATTTTGTCAGATAAAGACATCGCGATTGTTGTTGAGTTGATGGGACGTATCGAACCGGCAAAAACATTTATCACTCGTGCCTTAGAAGCAGGGAAACATGTCGTGACAGCCAACAAGGACCTTTTGGCTGTTCATGGTGCAGAATTGCTTGAGATTGCCAAAGCTCATAATGTTGCTCTTTATTATGAAGCAGCTGTTGCAGGAGGAATCCCAATCCTTCGTACTTTGGTTAACTCATTAGCATCAGACAAAATCACACGTGTTCTTGGTGTTGTCAACGGAACATCTAACTTTATGATGACCAAAATGGTAGAAGAAGGCTGGTCTTATGCTGATGCCCTTGCTGAAGCTCAACGACTTGGCTTTGCTGAAAGTGATCCTACAAATGACGTTGATGGGATTGATGCAGCCTACAAAATGGTCATTTTAAGCCAGTTTGCTTTTGGGATGAATGTCAAATTTGAAGATGTTGCCCATCAAGGAATCCGCAATATCACTCCAGAAGATGTGGCAGTTGCCCAAGATCTTGGTTATGTAGTCAAGCTAGTTGGTTCTGTTGAAGAAACAGCTTCTGGTATTGCTGCTGAGGTTACGCCAACCTTCCTTCCTAAAGAACATCCACTTGCAAGTGTTAATGGTGTTATGAATGCGGTCTTTGTGGAATCTATCGGTATCGGCGAGTCTATGTACTATGGACCAGGTGCAGGTCAAAAACCAACTGCAACAAGTGTTGTAGCTGATATTGCCCGTATCGTTCGTCGTTTGAATGACGGTACCATTGGCAAAGCCTTTAACGAATACCATCGTGACCTTGTTTTGGCTCAGCCAGAAGATGTCAAAGCCAACTACTATTTCTCAATCTTGGCTCCAGATTCAAAAGGGCAAGTATTGAAATTAGCAGAGCTCTTTAATGCAGAAGATATCTCCTTCAAGCAAATCCTTCAAGATGGTAAGCAAGAAGGCCAGGCTCGTATTGTCATCATTACCCATAAGATTAACAAGGCACAGCTTGAAAATATTACAGACGCTTTGAAGGCGGTAGCCGAGTTTGAACTTCTCAATACCTTCAAGGTTTTAGGAGATTAAGATGAAGATTATTGTACCTGCTACAAGTGCCAATGTGGGTCCTGGATTTGACTCGGTTGGCGTAGCTGTAACTAAGTATCTAGAAATTCAGGTTTGTGAGGAACGTGAAGAATGGATGATTGAGCATCAACTAGGCAAATGGATTCCACGTGACGAGCGTAATCTTTTGCTGAAGATTGCTTTACAAATTGTTCCAGACCTACAACCCAGACGCCTGAAAATGATCAGTGATATTCCACTTGCGCGTGGACTAGGTTCATCGAGCTCGGTCATCGTTGCAGGAATTGAGCTGGCAAATCAATTAGGGAACCTAAAATTAACGGATCACGATAAGTTGCAATTGGCGACTAAAATCGAAGGGCATCCTGATAATGTTGCACCTGCTATCTATGGAAATCTGGTCATTGCAAGCTCAGTCGAGGGTCAGGTTTCAGCAGTTGTGGCGCCTTTTCCAGAGTGTGCCTTTCTAGCCTACATTCCAAATTATGAATTGCGTACTCGAGATAGTCGTGGTGTCTTGCCCAAGAAACTTTCTTATAAAGAAGCTGTTGCAGCAAGTTCTATCGCCAATGTAGCGATTGCAGCCCTACTGACTGGAGATATGGTCAAAGCAGGCCAGGCGATTGAGAGTGATCTTTTCCACGAGCGTTACCGCCAAGATTTGGTGCGAGAATTTGCGACCATAAAAAAAGTTGCCAAGAGAAACGGTGCTTATGCGACCTACTTGTCTGGTGCTGGTCCTACTGTCATGGTTCTAGCTGAGCCTGATAAGATGCCTAAAATTAAGGCTGAGCTTGAAAAGCAACCGTTCAAAGGCAAGCTTCATGATTTGCAAGTAGATACACAAGGCGTTCGCGTCGAAGCAAAATAAATATAGCAATAGGATGGGGAAACTCTCTATTAGAGGGCTTACTGTCCTTTTTTTGAAAATGAAACATGGGAACTGATACTCAATGAAAATCAAAGAGCAAACTAGGAAGCGAGCTGCAGGTTGCTCAAAGCACTGCTTTGAGGTTGTAGATAAGACTGACGATGTCAGTTACATATATCTACGGCAAGGCGAAGCTGACGTGGTTTGAAGAGATTTTCGAAGAGTATGAAATGTTTCCCGTGTTTATCAACCGATAGACGGTCAAGGAGGATTTAAGATGGCAGAAATATATCTAGCAGGTGGTTGTTTTTGGGGATTAGAGGAATACTTTTCCCGTATTTCTGGAGTGTTGCAAACAAGTGTTGGTTATGCCAATGGTCAGGTAGAAACCACCAATTATCAATTAATCAAAGAAACAGATCACGCTGAGACTGTGCAAGTTATCTATGATGAAAAGATAGTGTCGCTCCGTGAGATCTTGCTCTATTATTTCCGAGTCATTGATCCACTGTCTGTCAATCAACAAGGAAATGACCGTGGTCGTCAATATCGTACAGGGATTTATTATCAAGACGAAGAGGATTTGCCAACTATCTATGCAGTCGTTCAAGAGCAGGAGCGTATGCTTGGACGCAAGATAGCAGTAGAAGTGGAGAAACTTCGCCACTATATCCTTGCTGAGGACTATCACCAAGACTACCTCAAGAAAAATCCTGGTGGCTATTGCCATATCGATGTGAGAGATGCAGAGAAACCCTTGATTGATGCGGCTGACTATGAAAAACCTAGTCAGGCAGTTTTACGAGAAAATTTGTCAGAAGAGTCTTATAGAGTTACCCAAGAAGCTGCGACGGAAGCTCCCTTTAGCAATGCTTATGACCAAACTTTTGAGGAAGGGATTTATGTTGATATCACGACTGGTGAGCCCCTCTTCTTTGCCAAGGATAAGTTTGCCTCAGGCTGTGGTTGGCCAAGCTTTAGCCGTCCTATTTCCAAGGAACTCATTCATTACTACCAGGACTTGAGTCATGGTATGGAGCGAATCGAAGTCCGGTCACGTTCAGGCAATGCCCACTTGGGGCACGTCTTTACAGACGGGCCTCAGGAACTGGGTGGATTGCGTTATTGTATCAATTCTGCTTCTTTACGATTCATTGCTAAGGATGAAATGGAAGAGGCTGGCTATGGCTACCTACTTCCATATTTGAACAAATAAAAAAGATGGTGGTTTTTCCACCTTCTTCATTTTGAATTAGAAGGGACAAATGAAACAATTACTTTCTTACTTTAAGCCCTACATTAAGGAGTCATTTCTAGCGCCCTTGTTTAAGCTGCTAGAAGCCGTTTTTGAACTCTTGGTTCCCATGGTGATAGCTGGGATTGTCGACCAATCTATCCCCCAAAAAGATCAGGGTCACCTCTGGATGCAAATGGGGCTCCTCTTTGTGTTTGCAGTTATTGGTGTTTTTGTTGCTTTAGTGGCTCAGTTTTACTCAGCTAAGGCAGCGGTAGGATTTGCCAAGGAGTTGACCAATGACCTCTATCGTCATATTATTTCCTTGCCCAAGGATAGTAGAGACCGTTTGATGACTTCGAGTTTGGTGACGCGTTTGACTTCAGATACTTATCAGATTCAGACAGGGATCAATCAATTCTTAAGACTATTTTTAAGGGCGCCTATTATTGTTTTTGGTGCCATTTTTATGGCTTATCGTCTCTCGCCTGAATTGACTTTCTGGTTTTTGGTCATGGTTGCCATTTTGACCTTTGTCATTGTCGTGTTATCACGCTTGGTCAATCCTCTCTATAGTATTTTGAGAAAGAAAACAGACCAGCTGGTTCAGGAAACACGCCAACAACTACAAGGGATGCGCGTGATTCGTGCCTTTGGTCAAGAAAAACGAGAGATTAAACATTTCCAAGTACTCAACCAAGTCTATACGGCTATCCAAATGAAAACAGGCTACTGGTCCAGTCTCTTGACACCCTTGACCTATTTAATTGTCAACGGAACTTTGCTGGTGATTATCTGGAATGGTTATCTTTCTATCCAGGGAGGCTGGATCAGTCAGGGAGCCTTGATTGCTCTGATTAACTATCTTTTACAAATTTTGGTAGAGTTGATAAAACTAGCCATGCTCATCAATTCACTCAACCAGTCTTATATTTCTGCCAAGCGGATTGAAGAAGTCTTTGCAGAAAAACCTGAAGATATACTGGCAGAAATTGCTAAAAAAGAAACTTCCTCGAACCAGTCCTTACGAGTTGAACGCTTGAGCTTTACCTACCCAGATGCTGCCCAACCTTCTCTGAGAGATATTTCTTTTGAAATGAAAGAGGGGCAAATTCTTGGAATCATCGGGGGGACTGGTTCTGGTAAGTCAAGTTTGGTACAGGTCCTACTTAGCCTTTATACGGCAGATAAGGGAAGTATTTCCCTTTATCGAGATGGACGTAGTCCTCGCAATCTTTCTGAATGGCGTTCCTGGATAGCCTATGTTCCTCAAAAGGTTGAACTTTTTAAAGGAACGATCCGTTCCAACTTGACTCTGGGTATGGAAGATCCTATCTCTGACCAAGAACTCTGGCAGGCTTTGGAAATTGCTCAGGCCAAGGATTTTGTCAGTGAAAAGGAAGGACAACTGGACGCAGAGGTCCAAGTAGGTGGTCGTAATTTTTCAGGTGGGCAAAAGCAACGTTTATCGATTGCTCGAGCAGTTTTGCATCGAGCACCATTTCTTATCTTGGATGATGCTACGTCAGCCCTTGATACCATTACTGAGTCCAATCTTCTGAAGGCTGTTCAAGATAACTTGCCTGATACCAGCTTGATCTTGATTTCCCAACGAACTTCAACCTTGAAGATTGCTGATCAAATTCTCCTTTTAGAAAAAGGGGAGCAATTAGCACTTGGAAATCATAAGGAATTGATGGAGACTAGCCAAGTCTATCGTGAAATCAATGCATCCCAACATGGAAAGGAGGACTAGAATGAAAGGCAAACATGCAAGTCAAACCCTTAAACGATTAGCAAAATATTTAGCCGGCCATCCCGTCCTTCTTTTCCTGGCTTTCTTGGGTACCATTGCTCAGGTAGCCCTATCAATCTATCTACCAATCTTGATAGGACAGGTGATTGACCAAGTCTTAGTGACGGACTCATCTCAGGTATTCTGGCAGATTTTCCTCCAGATGATTTTGGTGGTCATCGGAAATACGCTGGTACAGTGGGCCAATCCCCTCCTCTATAATCGACTGATTTTCTCCTACACCAAAGATTTGCGCGAAAAAATCATTGAAAAGCTCCATCGTCTTTCGATTGCCCTTGTAGATAGACAAGGTAGTGGGGAAATGGTCAGCCGTGTAACGACAGATATCGAGCAGTTAGCAGCGGGTCTGAATATGATTTTCAACCAATTTTTCATCGGAGTTTTGATGATTTTAGTCAGTATTCTTGCCATGCTTCAAATCCATCTCTTGATGACTCTCTTGGTTCTGCTCTTAACCCCTCTGTCTATGGTCATTTCACGCTTTATCGCTAAGAAATCCTACCATCTCTTTCAGAAGCAGACAGAGACTAGGGGGATTCAGACTCAGTTGATAGAAGAATCGCTCACCCAACAGACGATTATCCAGTCTTTTAATGCCCAGGAAGAATTTATCGAGAGACTTCATGAGGCAAATAATAACTACGCAGGTTATTCTCAGCCAGCCATATTTTACTCATCGACGGTCAATCCTTCCACCCGATTTGTCAATTCTCTTATTTATGCCCTACTTGCTGGTGTTGGAGCCTTGCGCATCATGGCGGGTTCTACTTTGACGGTTGGGCGTTTAGTGACCTTTTTGAACTATGTGCAGCAGTACACCAAGCCTTTTAACGATATTTCATCAGTCTTAGCTGAGTTGCAAAGCGCCTTAGCTTGTGCAGAACGTGTTTATACGGTTTTAGAAAGCTCTGAGATTACAGAAACTGGTCTTAAAGAATTGAACAGCGACCAAGTCAAGGGAGCTATTTCCTTTAAGCATGTTTCTTTTGGGTACAATCCTGAAAAGATGCTGATTAAGGATCTGTCTATTGATATCCCAGCTGGTAGTAAGGTTGCTATCGTTGGCCCAACGGGTGCTGGGAAGTCTACCCTTATCAATCTCCTCATGCGTTTTTACCCGATTAACTCAGGAGATATTTTGCTAGACGGTCATTCTATTTACGACTATACTAGAGCATCTCTTCGACAGCAGTTTGGGATGGTGCTCCAAGAAACTTGGCTCAAGCAGGGAACCATTCATGACAATATTGCCTTTGGCAATCCTGATGCTAGCCGAGAGCAGGTCATTGCAGCAGCCAAGGCAGCAAATGCGGATTTCTTTATCCAACAATTGCCACAGGGTTATGATACCAAGATTGAAAATGCAGGGGAATCTTTGTCTGTTGGTCAAGCTCAGCTTTTGACCATTGCCCGCGTCTTTCTAGCCATTCCTAAGATTCTGATCTTAGACGAGGCGACTTCATCCATCGATACTCGGACAGAGGTGCTGGTTCAGGACGCCTTTGCCAAACTCATGAAAGGACGGACAAGCTTTATCATTGCCCACCGTTTATCGACCATTCAGGATGCTGATTTGATTCTTGTCTTGGTGGATGGAGATATTGTCGAATATGGCAATCATCAGGAACTCATGGCGAGAAAAGGCAAATACTATCAAATGCAAAAAGCAGCAGCTTTTAGCCCAGAATAAATGGGAGAGCCTTTATAATGCCAATAAACAACAAGAAAAGTTGCCTTTGGGTGACTTTTTTGTTACAATAGCTAGAAAAATTATCCAGTATGAATACTTATATAGAAAAGGAGCCTAGGGATGAAAGTCTTTCAGCATGTAAATATCGTGACTTGTGACCAAGATTTCCAGGTCTATCTGGATGGGATTTTAGCTATTAAAGAATCACAAATCGTCTATGTCGGTCAGGAAAATCAAGAGATTCTTGAGCAAGCAGACCAAATCATAGACTATCAGGGTGCCTGGATTATGCCTGCCTTGGTTAACTGCCATACTCACTCTGCCATGACAGGCTTGAGAGGCATTCGCGATGATAGCAATCTCCACGAATGGCTAGAGGACTATATCTGGCCAGCAGAAGCAGAATTCACACCAGAGATGACTACAAAGGCCGTCAAAGAGGCTCTGACAGAGATGCTCCAGTCAGGAACGACAACTTTCAATGATATGTACAATCCTAATGGAGTGGATATAGCTGAGATTTATGAGGTGGTCAAGGCGTCCAAGATGCGTTGCTATTTTTCTCCAACCCTTTTTTCATCAGACGTGGAGACGACGGCTGAAACTATAGCCAGAACGCGAGCTGTCATCGAGACAATCAAAGGATATCAGGATCCCAAGTTCAAGGTTATGGTGGCCCCTCATTCGCCCTACAGTTGTAGTCGAGATTTGCTGGAGGCAAGTCTTGAGCTAGCAAAAGAAGAAAACATTCCCCTTCATATCCACGTGGCAGAAACACAGGAAGAGTCAGGCATTATCCTGAAACGCTATGGCAAACGCCCATTAACATTTCTAGATGATCTTGGCTATTTAGATCATAAAGCTGTCTTTGCCCATGGTGTGGAGTTAAATGAAGCAGAAATAGAACTCTTGGCAGATTCGCAAGTCGCTATCGCCCACAATCCTATCAGCAACCTCAAACTAGCTTCAGGCATTGCACCAGTCGTCCAACTTCAACAGGCAGGAGTATCGGTTGGTATTGCGACGGACTCGGTTGCTTCTAATAACAATCTCGATATGTTTGAGGAAGGGCGGACTGCAGCACTCTTACAGAAGATGAAGAGTGGCGATGCCAGCCAATTTCCAATTGAAACAGCCCTCAAGGCACTGACTATTGAAGGTGCTAAGGTGTTGGGAATGGAAGATGAGATTGGTAGTCTAGAAGTTGGCAAGCAAGCAGATTTTCTCGTCATCCAGCCCCAAGGAAAAATCCATCTCCAACCTCAAGAAAAGATGCTTTCTCACTTAGTTTATGCTGTCAAATCCAGTGATGTTGACGATGTCTATATCGCTGGTGAGCAAGTCGTGAGAGCTGGGAAGGTACTAACAGTGGATTTGTAAGTGATACTCTTTCTAATTTTTTAAAGCCAGGTCGGTGTTGTCTTGGCCTAGTTTAGTATAGTGGATTGAACCTAGAATAGTACACTAAGGATTCTAAAACGTTTTTAGAAATTAATTTGACTTTCCTAATCTCTTTGTTCATATCTTATTTCAATCCACTATATAACGTGTTCATTGAGTGAGTATTTATTGTGTAGACCGTATAGAAAAAAGAAGACTCTGTAAGGTCTTCTTTTTGTTGCAAAATATTTAATCTGAATACTTTTGAGAAGGATAAAGACCTCTATCCTCTTTTAATCTTAGCACGAACTAAGTCAAGCGAATAATGAAGTGTTTTATCTTTGATAATAAAGAGGGTAATGGCATAATAGATGCCACAAGCTGCGATTGTAGAAAGAACCATGCTAATCATCTTCATCGTAACTTCATAGCTATGAACTTGGAAGAGGGTTTTAAAAACATAATAAATTGGGATGAAACCAAGTGATACGATTGTGTAGCGAGCCAGAGTTGTAAAAATCTCTTTCAAATCCAATAGTTTGTGCTTTTGAATAAAGCGAATTTCTAGCAGAACTACGATTGATTCAGCTATAATGGTTGTTCCAATGTAGTATTCAGGACTAAAGATATTATTGAAAAGGAGTAGTGAGTTTAGGACTACATTGACACCGCCACCGATAAAGTAGAAAGCAGTCAAACGATTTTCATGGTCATTAATAAAGATAATCTGTTTTCCAAGGATTAATTCGATAGCCCAGATAATGGTACGAAAGGCAAAGATACTCGTTACGATTCCTGCTTCTAGATATTTCTCAGAAGAGTAGATAACTGTAGCATAGGTTCCCAAAACCATAATACCAATACTGGTAGGAACCATGAGGAAGTAAAAGAGGGATGCGCCCTGATTGACCAAATTTTTATAAGAAGTAAAATCTTTTTTTCCTAGATAATAACCAAGTCGTGGGATGCTGACGTTGATAGCTCCGCTAAGGACACTAGCGATCAGCATAACGATACTGGAGGCGATGGTGTAGTAGGAGATGAAGTTCTCATCAGGTACTTTAGTGATGAACATACGGTCTAGCAAGGTATAGAGCATATTAGCATTTGCTAGAAGGAGCATGGTTAAGAGTGGTTTAGATGACTTGAGAAGTTCGATGAATTCAATCTTAACAAAGGAAACCTCTCGTTTAATCCATAGGAAGCTGAGCAGATAGTTGATAATGGTTGTCGCACTCATGATTGTGGCATAAGGGACGATATCATCAGGTGTCTTAACGAAGGCAAAGATAGCCACTAACATTCCAATTCGGATAACCAGTGTTTTATAAAGGATAAAAGAATAGTTCTCGTAGGCTTCATTCATCCACTCGATATTCAGAAATTGGAAGAGGGCTTGAATTCCAAGGATATAGTAAAGGATTTTCAGATTGACAATACTAGTATCAAAATGAATAAAGAGGAAGTAAATTGCAGTTGTCAGAATTGAAGTAATTAGGGAAATATAGAACAACTTAGAAAAGACATAATTGATCTTATTCTTATCATCCTTAACTTTACTGATAGCTCGAATCCCATAATTGTAAATCCCAAAGGCGGCGAGTGGAATGACAAAACTTGCCCAGGTATTGGCAGTGTTGAAGTAACCGTAATTGGATTTACTAAGAATCCGCGTTAGATAGGGATTAGTAATCAAAGGAAAAACGATATTTAAGATATTGACCAACAAGCTAGCCAAAGCATTTACTTTAATATTTTTCATGAAATTTTCTTTCTTATATTCTAAAATAGATACTAGTATTATATCACATTCCAACGCCATTCTTTTGATAAAATCTGTGAAATCTTGTATAATAGATAGAACTGAAAGTATGAGGTTACGAACTATGAAAATGAAACAAATCAGTGATACGACTTTAAAAATCACTATGTCTTTAGAAGATTTGATGGATCGTGGAATGGAAATCGCAGACTTTCTCGTTCCGCAAGAGAAAACAGAAGAATTTTTCTATGCCATTTTGGATGAGCTAGAGATGCCAGATAGCTTCTTGGATACAGGTATGCTTAGCTTCCGAGTGACTCCTAAGCCAGATAAGGTTGATGTCTTTGTGACCAAGTCTAAGATTGACCAGAATTTGGATTTTGACGATTTGGCAGATCTTCCTGATATGGATGAGTTAGCTAAAATGTCTCCAGATGAATTTTTGAAAACCTTGGAGAAAACCATGGCAGAAAAAACTAAAGACGATATTGAAGCTATTCAATCTTTAGAACAGGTTGAAAAGGAAGAGGAAGCGGCGCTTGACGAAGCACTTGAAGTAGAAGAAGGAAAAAGAGAACCGTATATCTACTACATCTTATGCTTTGACAATTTAGCTAGTTTGGTTTCTTTTACCAAAATGGTTGACTACCAAATGGAAACTTCAGAACTCTATAAGATGAATGACCAGTACTATTTGACAGTCTTAGTTGATGTAGAAAATCAACCTAGCCTTTATCCAGCTTGGTTGTTGGCTCGTATGCGAGAATTTGCGGATGATAGTGATATCAGTCGTTCTGTCCTCCAAGAATATGGGCAACTACTCATCAATCATGATGCTGTCCAAGGACTCCAAAAAGTTTAATCTAGAAAAAGAGGTTGGGACAAAAGATCCCGACCTCACTTTTTATTAGCAATCAAACTTTGACGCGGTAGCTGATTGAACTTTTTGTTCGTCTTTTAGACTCCAAAAAGCTCCTAATCATCCTCGCGGGGCTGGGACTACGAAATCGAGACTTTGTCTATCGATTTCTGTCCCACCGCCTTTTGTTATCTTTTCTGTAAAATCTAGTTTTTTAAAATTGGATTCAGTTTGTATCCAAAAAACTGTCATATTATAATTTGAGGATAAAATTAAAGTTTTAGCATAATTTCATGAAAAATTTCTGAATCATCATCTAAATCTACAAGGAAAAAAAGTGGCTAAAAATTAAGCAAAGTAGTAGCTTTAATAGAAGAAATGGGGTAGAATGGTAGAAGTTGCTTTTCGGTAGCTTATAATCGAATTGACAGACAAATCTTTTAGGTGTAAATGTTGTTACATCAACGATTTTACTAAACTATTATATTTTTTTTGTTTTCAAAGTATAATTTTATCTTATATTTGAAACTAGATGAATTTGAATCAGTTTTTAAAAAGATCCCTCATATAGTTTTTGAATCCTAGCAAATGGTATTCCTATGCCTTCCAATCTTGCTAAAATTGATGAAAAACGATATGATAGAATGAAAAAAAGCGAGGTGAAATATGGACCAAAGACGGATTCAAACAGAAACACAGCAGATACTTGAAGATGTATTAGACAAGGCTTCTTTACAGGAGGGAGCACTATTTGTCTTGGGTTTGTCTTCGAGTGAAGTGCTGGGAGGACACATCGGAAAAGATTCGAGTCAGGAAATCGGTGAACTTATTGTCAAGACTATATTGGAACTGTTGGCGGCTAAGGGAATTCACCTGGCTGTTCAAGGTTGTGAACATGTCAATCGGGCTTTAGTTGTTGAACGAGAAGTAGCTATAAAACATCAGTTGGAGATTGTGAGTGTACTCCCGACCTTACATGCAGGAGGTTCTGGTCAGTTGGCCGCCTTCCACTATATGAAGGATCCCGTGGAGGTTGAATTTATCAGGGCAGATGCTGGTCTAGACATTGGTGATACAGCTATTGGTATGCATATCAAACATGTTCAGGTACCCATTCGACCAGTCTTAAGAGAGATTGGTCAGGCTCATGTAACGGCACTTGCAAGTCGACCAAAACTCATTGGAGGGGCGCGTGCTCACTATCCAATAGATCATATTAGGAAGATATAAAATGAATATTAGAAAAATGCAGTTTGAGAGAGTCATTAAATACTCTATTCGGAAGTTCTCGGTTGGTGTCGGTTCTGCGGTTATCGGGACATTTCTTTTGGGGGCAAACAACTTTTTAGTTGAAACTGTTGCAGCTAACGAAGTAGCGACACCTAACCAAGTTCATTACCGTTATTTGGCTGAACAAGAATTGACAGAAGCAGAAAAAACTTTGATCCATCACGAACTCCCTTCTGATTTAAAGCAAGATGATGTTGTCTATCTTGTTTACAGAAAGAAGGAAGTGAATTCTCAACAATTGCCGAACACTGGAAGCAAGGAGTTGGCATTAGCAACTCTTGGATTTGCAACAGCGTCTATGGTTGTTGTGGTGATGTCTAAAAAACACCGCAATAAAATGCTTGGCCTTCTCTTTATTGGAGCTCTAGGTGGTAGTTACTTTATCCCTCGGTCAGCTCAAGCATTTGAAAATAAAATCTTAGTGTCCTACAATCAAACGATTGCAGCAAGTAGTCAAGAGGACTTGGCAAAAGGTGTCATTCAAATCGAAGGATACGAATACGTCGGTTACTTTAAAGCATCAGACTTTCAAGAACAACCAGAGCAAATGACGACTGCTAAGGGAACTCAAGAAGCAGGTCATGAAGTTCAACCAGAATCCCCAGCCTACACCGGCGAGATTACAGCCAAAGGTACTCAAGAAGAGGGTCACCAAGGTGAGTCTCTAGTTCAACCAGAATCCCCAGCTTATACAGGCGAGATTACAGCCAAAGGTACTCAAGAAGCAGGTCATGAAGGTGAATCTTTGGTTCAACCAGAGTTGCCAGCCTACACCGGCGAGATTACAGCCAAAGGAACTCAAGAAGAGGGTCACGAAGGCGAATCCTTGGTTCAACCAGAGTTGCCAGCCTACACCGGCGAGATTACAGCCAAAGGAACCCAAGAAGAGGGCCACCAAGGTGAGTCTCTAGTTCAACCAGAAGCCGCAGCTTACACCGGCGAGATTACAGCTAAAGGCACCCAAGAAGAGGGCCACCAAGGTGAATCCTTGGTTCAACCAGAGTTGCCAGCCTACACCGGCGAGATTACAGCCAAAGGTACCCAAGAAGAGGGCCACGAAGGTGAGTCTCTAGTTCAACCAGAATCCCCAGCTTACACCGGCGAGATTAGTGCCAAAGGTACACAAGAAGCAGGCCACGAAGGCGAATCCCTAGTTCAACCAGAAGCTCCAGCTTATACCGGCGAGATTAGTGCTAAAGGCACCCAAGAAGAAGGTCACCAAGGCGAATCCCTAATTCAACCAGAGTTGCCAGCCTACACCGGTGAGCTTAGTGCTAAAGGCACCCAAGAAGAAGGTCACGAAGGCGAAGCCTTAGTTCAACCAGAATCCCCAACCTACACCGGTGAGCTTAGCGCCAAAGGAACGCGAGAAGAGGGCCACCAAGGTGAATCTTTGGTTCAACCAGAGTTGCCAGCCTACACGGGTGAGATTACAGCCAAAGGCACCCAAGAAGAGGGTCACCAAGGTGAATCCCTGGTTCAACCAGAGTTACCAACCTACACGGGTGAGATTACAGCCAAAGGCACGCAAGAAGAAGGTCACGAAGGCGAAGCCTTAGTTCAACCAGAAAACCCAGCCTACACCGGTGAGCTTAGCGCCAAAGGAACGCAAGAAGAGGGCCACCAAGGTGAATCTTTGGTTCAACCAGAGTTGCCAGCCTACACGGGTGAGATTACAGCCAAAGGAACCCAAGAAGAGGGTCACCAAGGTGAATCTCTAGTTCAGCCAGAATTACCAGAGTATACAGTAGCTGAAGCAACTATCACAGAAACTGAAACTGTAGAAGTTCCATATACAAGAGAGTATGTAAATGACGATACTCGCTACACTGACGAAGAAACAGTGATTCAAAATGGCCAAGCAGGAAGTCAGCTGATTCATCGTGTCTATAAGACAGTTAATGGCCAAAAAGTTGGGGACCCAATCAGCACGAGTACAGAAACTGTTAAGGCTCCAGTAAACGAAAAAATTAGTCGTGGTACCAAGGCTATTGAAGGTCAAGTTGAAGAAGTTTCATTTGAAGAAATTCCTTTCGAGACAAGAACAGAAGTAGACAACACTCTTCCGAAGGGAACAGAAGTTGTTACTCAAGCTGGTCAAAACGGTAAGAAAAAGATTACCAAAGTCTATAAGACTCTTAAGGGCGTGAAAACTGCAGATGCTCCAAAGATTTCAGAGGAAGTGGTTGAAGCAGTTCAAGATCGTATCATCAAAAAAGGTGATCAAATCCTGACTGAGCCAACGTTGACTCTCACTCATATAGATAAAGAAGAATTAGAGCGTAGTGCTAAGGTTCGTTACCAATTGGTGAAACCAACAGGTGTAACCATTAAATCTCTTGAAGTTGTTTTGAAAGATGGAGACACTAGCCTTCAAACAGTCAATATGTCTGAGGGAGATTTGACTGCTAATCTTACAAACTTGAAGTATTACAAGGACTACAAGATTGCGACCAAGATGGTTTACGATCGTGGAAATGGGAACGAAGAAGTTGTTCTCACGGAAGAACCACTGCGACTTGATCTCAAAAAAGTCGAAGTCAAAAACATTAAGGAAACAAGCCTTATCAGTGTTGATGACCAAGGTGTAGAGACTGATAATAGTCTCTTGTCAGCTAAACCATCAGATGTTAAACCTTATTACTTGAAAGTGACAACTCATGATAACAAGGTGACAAAACTTGCTGTTGATAAGATTGAAGAAGTCACTGTTGATGGTAAAGCATTGTTCAAAGTCACTGCTAAAGCACCAGACTTAGTTCAACGTAACTCAGATAATCAGTTTACAGAGGAATATGTTCATTACTTTGCTAAACCAAAAGCCCATGAAGGTGATGTTTACTACGATTTCAATGACCTTGTAAAAGCCATGCAGGACAATCCTACTGGTACCTTTAAGCTTGGTAGCAGTATGAATGCAAGTAACGTGACCCCCGCTGGCAAGTCTTATGTAACCAATGCCTTCAAGGGAACATTGGAAAGTACAGAAGGTAATAAATTTGCCATCCATAACATTACGAGACCATTGTTTGGTAACGTAGAAGGTGGTACTGTTAAGAATCTCTTACTTGAAAATGTCAACATTGACATGCCTGGCTTTGATCGAGTAGCACCAATCGCAGGTGTCATCAAAAATAATGCAACTGTTGAAAACGTTAAAGTAACAGGTAATGTTGTCGGGGGCAACGATGTAGCTGGTATTATCAATAAAATTGATGGTAGTGGTAAGGTAAGTAATGTTGCCTTTATCGGTAAGATTCATGCTGCTGGAAACAAAGGTTGGTACTTAGCAGGTGTTCTAGGTGAAAACTGGAAAGGTATCGTAGAAAAAGCTTACGTTGATGCTGAAATTACTGGTAACAAGGCAAAAGCTGCAGGATTAGTTTATTCTTCTCAAAATGGTGGAGATAACAATACACTAGGAAGAGAAGGTGTCCTTAGAAATTCAGTTGCTAAAGGTTCTATCGAGCTGAAAGATGCTGTTCAATCTGGTGGACTACTGGGGACTAACTGGGCCTTGGGTGCTATTGAAGACAACATCACCATGATGAAAGTCAAAACTGGTGAAATGGTGTTCGGTCACTCTGATATTGACGCCGATGATTACTTCACCTATTCAAGAACAAAACGTAACTTCAGTGTTGAGGGTGTAAGTGAGGGTAATAAATCTTACAACAATTCTCGTAAGATTCCTAGCATCTCACAAGAAGAAGCTGACAAGAAGATTGAAGCAATGGGAATCACTGCTGATAAATTTGAAAGCACGAAACCTGTTGAAGACAAACTCAATAACATTGTCAACAAAGCTGATCAATACAAAACAATCGATGGCTACGACTCATCTCGTGAACTTGCCTATCGTAATATCGAAAAATTGCAACCATTCTACAATAAAGAGTGGATTGTGAACCAAGGAAACAAATTGGCTGCAGGAAGTCCTCTCTTGACCAAAGAAGTCTTGTCTGTTACTGCCATGAAAGGCAATACCTTTGTGACAGAATTAGCTGATGCTGACCACATTTTGGTGCACTATGCTGATAAGACTAAAGACATCTTTACTGTTGCGCTGAAAGAATCTAAGGTTAAACAAGTAAAAGAGTACAGTATTGCTGAACTTGGAGAAGTTGTTTACACGCCTAATATCGTTGAAAAAGACCGTACCGATCTTATCAATGCTATCGTTGAAAAATTAAGCCCAGTTGAGCTACAATCAGATCCTATCTACACACACCTAGGTAGAACTGGTCCAAATAAAGTCAATGCCATTAAGAACCTCTATCTTGAAGAAACCTTCAAAGAAGTCAAGGATAATCTGGCTAAATTTGTGAAACAGTTGCTTGAAAATGAGGATCATCAATTAAACACAGATGAAGCTGCTAAACGTGCTTTGATCAAGAAAATTGATGATAACAAGGCAGCGGTTCTCCTTGGTCTATCTTACCTTAACCGTTATTATGGAGTGAAGTTTGATAACTTCAATATCAAGCAACTCATGTTATTCAAACCAGACTTCTACGGTAAAAATGTAAGTGTGTTAGACTTCTTGATTAAGATTGGTTCTAAAGAAAGTAACATTAAGGGTGATAGAACTTTGGAAGCTTATCGCGAAGCTATCGGTGGAGTTATCGGTATCAGCGAGTTAAACAGTTTCTTAGACTATAATATGCGTCTATTCACAGAAGACAAAGACCTAAATGATTGGTTCATCAAAGCAACCAAAGACAATGTCTATATCGTTGAACCAGCAACAACAACTCCTGAGTTTGCGGATAAGAAACATAGAGCTTACGAAGGTTTAAATAACGATGTTCATGGTAAGATGATCTTGCCACTTTTGAATCTTAAAGATGCTCATATGTTCTTAATTTCAACCTATAATACCTTGGCCTATAGTTCCTTTGAAAAATATGGTAAAAATACAGAAGCAGCTCGTACTGCTTTCAAAGCTGAGATTGATAAGGTCGCTAAAGAACAGCAGAATTATTTGGATTTCTGGTCTCGTCTATCTTTGGATAAGGTTCGTAATCAACTGTTGAAGAGCAATAATATGGTTCCAACACCTGTCCTTGATAATCAAAACTACAAAGACATTAGTACAGACCGTTATGGGCATACTAATAGTGGCAAAGATGTAGCGCCAATTCGCGAATTGTATGGACCAACCGATCGTTACCATGCGACTGATTGGCGTATGGGAGCAACTGCTCGTGTTTACGCGAATCCATACAAAGATGACTCTGTTTTCTTTATGGTGACGGACATGATTAGTGATTTTGGAGTTTCTGCTTTTACTCACGAAACAACTCACGTCAATGACCGAATGGTTTATCTAGGTGGCTCAAGACACCGTGAAGGAACAGATCTTGAAGCATTTGCACAAGGAATGTTGCAAACTCCATCAGTGTCAAATCCAAATGGTGAATATAAAGCCCTAGGTCTTAACATGGCTTATGAACGTCCAAATGATGGAAATCAATGGTATAACACCAATCCAAATGATCTGAAGTCACATGATGAAATTGATCGTTACATGAAGGGCTACAACGACACCCTTATGCTTCTGGATTATCTTGAAGGAGAGGCTGTCCTCGATAAAGCAAATAAAGATTTAAACAATGCTTGGTTCAAGAAGGTTGATAAGCAATACCGAGGAAATAACACCAAGAACCAATTCGATAAGGTTCGACCTTTAAGTGATGAGGAAAAAGCTATTCCTTTACGCACAGTTGATGACTTAGTAACTAACAACTTCATGACCAACCGTGGTCCAGGTAACAGAGTTTATAATCCTACTGACTTTGATTCTGCTTATGTGAATGTTCCAATGATGACTGGTATCTATGGTGGGAACACAAGTGAAGGTGCTCCTGGAGCTATGTCATTCAAACATAATACCTTCAGAATCTGGGGTTACTATGGCTACGAAAAAGGATTCTTAAATTATGCATCTAATATGCTAAAAGCTGAATCTAAAAAAGCTGGTAAAGCTACTCTAGGTGATGACTTCATCATTAATAAGATTTCTGAAGGAAAATTCAACAATCTTGAAGATTGGAAGAAAGCATACTTCAATGAAGTTGTAACAAGTGCCAAAAATGGAATTCAATCTATTGAAATCGATGGTAAAAAATACAATAGCTATGAAGACTTGAAACGTGCATTTGCTGAAGCAGTTGATAAAGATAAGGCTACTCTAAGTAACGGATCTGTCAAATTTGACAACACCGTATCACTTAAAGAAAAACTCTTTAAGAAACTTCTTCAACAAACAGATAGCTTTAAAACTTCTATCTTTAAATAATCTAAAGCTCTCATCTGCTTAGCAGGTGGGAGTTTTTGTAATCAAGAAGCTTATACTCAATGAAAATCAAAGAGCAAACTAGGAAGCTAGCCGCAAGCTGTACTTGAGTACGGTAAGGCAACGCTGACGTGGTTTGAATTTGATTTTCGAAGAGTATTAATGATTTTCCAAACAGATTCTATGTATTTTTAGCAAGGTAGGTATATAATAGAACTACAAAGTTAATATCTATATTCATATGATAAACAAGGAAGGTGATGAAGATGAAAAAATGGCAAGCAACTGTATTGGTCTGCACTAGTCTGGTCTGTTTATCAGCTTGTAAAAATCAGATGGAGAGCCAAGCTGATAAGAAAAATGGAGACAAAAATGCACAAGTTAGTTCTCAAATTGCAAAACAAGGAGAAGCAGTTCCAGACGTTGAGCTGACGGGAGTTGATGGGAAAAACTATCGCCTATCAGATTATAAAGACAAAAAGGTCTATCTCAAATTTTGGGCATCTTGGTGCTCTATTTGTCTAGCTAGTTTACCTGATACCGATGAACTGGCAAAAGAAGCTGGCGATGATTTTGTAATTTTGACAGTTGTTTCTCCTGGTCAAAAAGGAGAGCAAGCAGAAGAAGCCTTTAAAAAATGGTATCAAGGTTTGGACTATAAGGATTTACCAGTATTGCTAGACCCTTCGGGACAACTTTTAGCGAGTTACGGAGTTCGTTCTTATCCGACTCAGGCTTTTATTGATAAAGAAGGTAAACTAGTTAAGACCCAGCCGGGCTTTATGGACAAGGATACTATTTTACAGATGCTAAAAAACATAGATTAGAGGCTCATCATGAATGATAAATTAAAAATAATTGTATTCATAGGAATCATCATTTGCATTATTATTGGACTTTTATTTCTTTTGGAAAAAAGGAGCGCAAGCTACACAGATACCACTCAAATCGAGAAGGCGGCAGTTAGTCAAGGGCAAAAAGTCACGAAAAAAACTGAGCCAAGTAAAGATGCTGACTTACATGATATCTATCTAGCTGGAGGTTGTTTCTGGGGAGTCGAAGAATATTTTTCTCGAGTAGCGGGTGTGACTGATGCTGTTTCTGGCTATGCGAATGGGAGAGGAGAAACAACTAAGTATGAGCTGATTGGACAAACTGGTCATGCTGAGACTGTTCATGTAACCTATGATGCCAATCAAATCTCTCTAAAAGATATTTTGCTCCATTATTTCCGCATTATCAATCCAACTAGTAAAAATAAGCAGGGAAATGATGTGGGGACTCAGTACAGAACAGGAGTCTACTATACAGATGAGAAAGATTTAGAAGTCATCAATCAAGTTTTTGAACAAGTTGCTCAGAAGTACGACCAGCCTCTAGCGGTTGAAAAAGAAGCCTTAAGAAATTTTATCGTGGCTGAAGATTACCACCAAGACTATCTCCAGAAAAATCCTAATGGCTATTGCCATATCAATGTCAATCAAGCATCCTATCCGGTCATTGATGCTAGTAAGTATCCAAAACCGAGCGACGATGAATTGAAAAAACTCCTGTCACCAGAGGAGTATGCCGTGACTCAAAACAGTCAAACAGAACGTGCCTTTTCAAATCGTTACTGGGATAAATTTGAAGCAGGAATTTATGTAGATGTAGCAACTGGAGAACCCCTCTTTTCTTCGAAAGATAAATTTGAATCGGGTTGTGGTTGGCCTAGCTTTACCCAGCCTATCAGTCCAGATGTTGCGACCTACAAGGAAGACAAGTCCTACAATATGGTCAGAACTGAAGTCAGAAGCCGAACCGGGAATTCTCACCTAGGACATGTTTTTACAGACGGACCTAAGGACAAGGGAGGGCTACGCTATTGTATCAATAGTCTATCCATCCGTTTTATTCCTAAGAATCAAATGGAAGAAAAGGGTTACGGTTATTTGTTGGATTATGTTGAGTGATCTTGAAATTATTAAAAAGTGTTTACTAGAAATACATTTTAATTCATAAGAAGTGTAGAATTTGGATTTTAGAAGCGGTTGGGCAATTTAATCGAACGTGTTGGGATTACTTCCGCAAATGTTTGATTTTGAAAACAAGTAAGACGAAGGGCATCCGTTTTTCAATGCTTGAAGCTATTTACTAATAACTGGGTCGCTAGATAGGGGATATATTGGAATATGTACCTGACTAAAAATGTGGTTCAGCCAATGCTGATCCGCTTTTTTATTTAAAAAATATCAATTTATCTCGAAAATATTTTGTAAAAAAATCAACAAAATATTATAATAAGATTATGAAAACGGAGCAAAGGAGATGTCTTTAAGGACAAGAACAAAGCTGATATGGAAGATAGAAAAAAGCTACAAAAATTTGCCATTCGCAAACTGAGCATGGGAGTGGGCTCGGTATTGATTGGACTTGCCTTCATTGGAGGAACACTTGAACCAAAACTGGTTCAGGCTGATGAGACCAAGCAAGTTTCCTTTCACTATTTAGCAGAATCGGAGTTGACAGCTGCTGAACGTGAACTCATTCACCATGAATTACCACAAGATCTGAGCCAAGAGAGCTATTATCTAGTTTATCGCAAGCAGGGACAAGCCGTCTTACCTCAAACAGGATCTGTCACCTTCCCCTTGGATGGTCTTGGTCTTTTAACGGCTAGTTTGGTAGTTTTCCTATTTTCTAAGAAAAAGCCTTCAAAGATAGTTGGAGTGTTATTGATTGCTTCTCTTGGTAAGAGTTTATTACTTCCTTATCAAGTATTTGCTTTTGAACACAAGGACTTAATAGCTTATGATCAGACTCAAACCCTTGTGTCTGCAGATGGTTTCTCTCTAGGGATTATTGACATTAAAGGCTATGACTATGTCGGATATTTATTAGAGTCGGATTTAAGGGGAACAGGGCAAGATCTAATATCTAGTGCAAATCTAGAGATTCCTGCAAAACCAGTAAATCAAGCAGCCGTTCATGAAATTCCCAAATTCACAGGTGGTGTATCAGGTGAATCCTTAGTTGAACCAACTAAACCAATATTTGAAGGTGGCGTCAATGGCCAAGGCGCAGTAGCTGAATCCTTGCCAGAGTACACACCAGAATTGAGTAGTCAAAGTGGCGTCCCAGAAGTCCACGAGAAACCTGCCTTTACAGGCGGTGTATCAGGCGAATCCTTGGTTGAGCCAACAAAACCAACATTTGAGGGTGGCGTCAATGGCCCAGATACGGTAGCTGAAACCTTACTAGATTATGAAGGAGGCGCAGTTCCAGTTGACACACTGAAACAGGAACATCCTGAGTTCACAGGCGGTGCATCAGGCGAATCCTTAGTTGAACCAACAAAACCATCATTTGAGGGTGGAGTCAATGGCCCAGGTAAGGTAGCTGAAGCCTTGCCCGAGTATACACCAGAATTTAGCAGTCAAAGTGGCCTTCCAGAAGTCCACGCTAAACCAGACTTTACAGGTGGTGTATCAGGCGAATCCTTGGTTGAGCCAACAAAACCAACATTTGAAGGTGGCGTCAATGGCCAAGGCGCAGTAGCTGAATCCTTGCCAGAGTACACACCAGAATTGAGTAGTCAAAGTGGCGTCCCAGAAGTCCACGAGAAACCTGCCTTTACAGGCGGTGTATCAGGCGAATCCTTGGTTGAGCCAACAAAACCAACATTTGAGGGTGGCGTCAATGGCCCAGATACGGTAGCTGAAACCTTACTAGATTATGAAGGAGGCGCAGTTCCAGTTGACACACTGAAACAGGAATATCCTGAGTTCACAGGCGGTGCATCAGGCGAATACTTAGTTGAGCCAACAAAACCATCATTTGAGGGTGGCGTCAATGGCCTAGAAGCAGTAGCTGAAACCTTACCAGAGTATGAAGGAGGCGCAGTCCCATTTGATACTTTGAAACAGGAACGCCCAGACTTTACAGGTGGCGTATCAGGCGAATCTTTAGTTGAGCCAATAAAATCAACATTTGAGGGCGGCGTCAATGGTCAAGGTACAGTAGCTGAAAGCCTACCAGATTATGAAGGAGGCGCAGTTCCAGTTGAAACTTTGAAACAGGAACGTCCAGACTTTACAGGCGGCGTATCGGGCGAATCCTTAGTCGAACCAGCAAAACCAACATTTGAAGGCGGCGTCAATGGTCAAGGTACAGTAGCTGAAGCCTTGCCAGAGTACGCACCAGAATTGAGTAGTCAAAGTGGCGTGCCAGAAGTTCATGACAAACCAGAGTTCACAGGAGGTATATCCGGCGAATCTTTAGTTGAGCCGTCTAAACCAATATTTGAAGGTGGTGTTAATGGTACGGGTACAGTAGCTGAAGCCTTGCCAGAGTATGAAGGAGGCGCAGTTCCAGTTGAAACCTTTAAACAGGAACTCCCTAGCTATAGTGGTGGTGTGAATGCCACTGAAGCGCTCGTTCAAGATGCAAAACCGACTCTACATGTTGAAGTCCGAAAAGAGTTGATTCCAAAACAAACTAGGGAAAAGATTGATCCAGACATGCTTGTCGGTGAAACAAGAATCGAGCAAGTCGGTCAAGATGGTGAGAAAGAGATTGTTACCAGCTATGAGGAAAAAGCTGGGAAACGTATTTCAGAGCCGAAAGAAACAACACGGATTTTAACAGAAGCTAAAGATCAGGTTATCATCCGTGGTAGTAAGGAAAAAGAAGAAATTAAACCTGAACCTGTCCTAACTATTTCAAATATTACTGGAAATTCGATGGGCCGTTCAGCTCGCTTAAGTTATAACTTGGAGAAGGCAGATGGTGTTTCCGTTTCAAAAATTAGTGCCACTATTAAAGCTAAGGGGGTAGAGGATCAGATCATTGACTTGACGAGTGATCAGCTGGAAGCAACAGTTGATAATCTGAAACTTTATACGGATTACATCATATCTACAAGGATGGTCTACAATCGTGGTAAGGGTGAGGAGAGCACTCTGCTTGAGGACAAGAAGCTTCGTTTAGAGCTTAAAAAGCTAGAAATAAAAGATATCAAGGAAACAAGCCTTGTTAAGGTTGACAATGGCAGAGAGACTGAGATTCATCAATTGACAGAAGTGCCAAGAAACTTGGAAGACTATTATCTCAAGATTAATTCAGAGGACCATAAGACCAGCCGTTTAGCCATCAAATCAATCCAAACTGAGAGAATTGATGGAAAAGAATATTATAAGGTGAATGTTGAAGCAACTGACTTGATTCAACGCAATGATCAGAAAAATTTTGAAGAAGGCTTTAGCTACTATCTGGCTAAGTCAAGTGCTGATTCTCCTACGATTGCTAATGTAAAAGAATACGCTTATAAGGATATTCAAGATTATGATAGTCGCCATGATCAAGCCTATCGCAACCTTGAAAAATTGCAACCGTTCTACAATAAAGAATGGATCGTTAATCAAGGAAATAAGCTGAATCTTGATCACAATCTAGCCAAGAAAGAGGTAGTATCTGTTATTGCTATGAAGGGGCAAGACTTTGTGACAGACCTTTCAGTGGCAGACCATATCATGGTTCATTATGCAGACAAGACCAAGGATGTATTTGCGATTAGTGCTCAGAATTCTGGCTTGACTGCTGTTAAGGAATATAAGATTGCTGACTTAGATGTGCTTTATACTCCAGATATGCTGGTTAAGGACCGTTCAGCCCTTGTTAAGGACTTGACATCTATCCTGAAAACAGTGGACTTACAGTCGGATGGAGTTTATCGAATCCTAGATGATCAAACCACTAGCCTTGATAAAAAGGTTGAGGCAGTGAAGAATTGGTATCTAGAAGAAAGCCTTGCAGAGGTCAAAGCGCAGTTGGGAAGCCTGGTTGATAAGTTACTTAGAAATCTAGACTACCAGTGGAATGATTCGCCTGCTAGCATGGCTTCCTTGAAGAAAAAAGTTCAGGACAATCAATCAGCTATCATGCTGGGACTTGCTTATCTTAATCGTTATTACGGTATCCGATTTGCGGATTACAATCTGAAAGAACTCATGCTCTTTAAACCAGATTTTTATGGGCAAAATGTGGATATCTTGGATCGATTGATTGAACTTGGTTCAAGAGAGAACAACCTAAAAGGCGACCAGACTCATGAAACTTTTGCCAGAGTCCTAGCCAAGGATACAAAATCTGAAGATTTACATGCCTTCTTAGACTACAACAGACAGTTATTGACGACTGACAAGGATATGAATGACTGGTTTGTGAATGCCACCAAGGGCCATGTCTACATAGCAGAGCGAGCTTCTAAGAATCAAGAAATTGCAAATCGGAAGCATCGGGCTTATGACAATCTTAATAACTGGTTGCATCGCAATATGATTCTGCCTTTGTTGAATGTCAAGAAGGCACAGATGTTCCTGATTTCCAACTACAATACCATTACTTTTGGATCAGCAGATAAATCTGGTAAAACCATAGACCAGATGAAAGCTGACATCGATCTAGTAGCGGACCGTCAGTTGACTTACTTGGACTTCTGGTATCGACTTGCTACTGATGAAGTTAAAGACCGTATGGTTAAGAGTGACTTTAATGTAGCTACACCAGTTTGGGAAGGCTATCGCGTTGATGGACGTGGCTGGGTAGAGCGTTTTGGACATACCAGTGGTATGGAAGATTACGCGCCAATTCGTGAAGTATTTGGACCAGCAGGTCGCTACTATAAAGACAATAAGCTAGGAGCCTATGCCTCTATCTATCCTAAAATTAATGCCAGAGATGCTGTTCACTTTGTGGAAATCGATATGATGAGTGAGTATGGCTTGTCTGTCTACACCCATGAGACAACTCACGTAAACGATCGCATTGTCTATCTGGGTGGCTACAAACACCGTGAAGGAACCTATGTAGAAGCCTATGCTCAGGGTATGCTCCAGTCACCGGCTGAGGAAGGTCATCAGGGTGAGTACGGCGCTCTCGGGCTCAACATGGCTTACATGCGACCAAATGATGGGGATCAATGGTACAATCCAGATCCAACCAAGTTGCAAACACGCCAGCAGATTGACCACTACATGAAGGGTTATAATGAGGCCTTGATGCTTCTAGATTATCTGGAAGGAGAACGAGTTCTCGCTAAGAATGATCTGGCTTTGAAGAAGGCTTGGTTTAGCAAGATGACCAAGCAAATGCGTCATCAGGACCAAGATAATAAACTCCTTGCTCCTAACCAGTGGGACTATGTTCGTCCATTGACGGATGAGGAAGCCAAGACTCAGCTAAATTCTGTGGATGACCTAATCAAACATAACATCATTACCAATAGGCATTATCAGGGAACTTATCGACCAGAAGAACTCAAGACAGCTTATGTCAATGTCAAAATGGTGGATGCTATCTATGGTGGAAACACAAGTCAGGGAGCTCCAGGAGCCATCTCCTTCAAGCATAATGCCTTCCGTATGTGGGGTTATTATGGCTACGAAAATGGTTTCCTAGGTTATGCTTCTAACAAGTACAAGGATGAGGCGTTAAGCGAGGGGCATGACACCCTTGGAGATGATTTCATCATCCAGAAGGTTTCGAAAGGCAAATACCAGAACTTAGAAGAATGGAAGAAGGCCTGGTTTGACGCTATTATTGCTAAGGCTAAACGAGGAATCCATGGTTTTGAAATTGATGGTCAGCAAATTGATTCTTACGAGAAATTGCAAGACTTGTTTGACCAAGCAGTAGAAACGGATTACCGAAACTTCAAGTATGGAGGCTCAGTTGCCAACTATACAGTAGCTCTGAAGAAAAAAGTCTTCCAAAAACTATTGCAGGTCACAGATGCCTTTTCATCCGAACTCTTTCCCAAAGGATAGATAAAAGAGAGTGTGTTTTCAGATTTGCTAAGGAAGTGACATCTACTTTATCATTCTCAAAGAATAAAATTGCCAGATCTCCTGCTTGGGGTCTGGCTTTTATGGTATACTTAAGATATGCATAGAAAAACAGTGATTGATTTTAGGGCTTTGGGCGAGCGATACACCTTTACCCGACCTATCAAAGAGTTGAAAACCAGAGATTTAGCAGAAGTGGCAGACTTATTAGCTCAAGTGGAAAACTACCAAGAGCAAGGCTATTATGTGGTAGGATATGTCAGCTATGAGGCTGCGCCAGCTTTTGAGGAAAAATTAGCGGTCCACAAAGCTCCCTTACTGGGGGAGTATTTGCTTTACTTTACTGTTCATGACAAAGTTGAAACATCTAGCATTCCTCTGACTTATGAGGAGATGGATTTGCCATCAAACTGGCAGGAAGTAACTTCTGCAGAGGACTATGAAATGGCAATTGAACAGATTCACCATCATTTACGACAGGGCGATACTTATCAGGTCAATTATACTGTCCAACTCAAGCAGAATTTAAGTGCCAATCCTTTTGCTATCTACAATCGTATGGTTGTCGAGCAGGAAGCGGGTTACAATGCTTACGTAGAGCATGACGACATGGCAGTGATTTCCATGAGTCCAGAACTCTTTTTTGAGCAAAATGGCCGTGAATTAACGACTCGCCCTATGAAGGGGACGACTAAACGGGGTCTGAACGATGTTGAAGACTTGAAGGAAGCGGCTTGGTTGGAGCAAGATCCCAAAAATAGCTCAGAGAATATGATGATAGTGGACCTCTTGCGTAATGACATGAACCGTATTTCTGAGGTCGGAAGTGAGCATGTGGAGCGTCTGTGTCAAGTAGAGCAGTATTCTACAGTTTGGCAAATGACTTCGACCATCAAGAGTCAGTTACGACCGGATGCTGACCTAGTTGAAATTTTCCGATCGCTCTTTCCATGTGGCTCCATCACAGGAGCTCCCAAGATAGCGACTATGGAAATTATCAAGAATTTGGAACCACAAGCTAGAGGAGTTTACTGTGGAACTCTTGGACTCTTACTTCCCAATGGTAGACGGATTTTCAACGTAGCTATTCGAACCATTCAACTGCATCGAGAGCAAGCCATCTATGGAGTCGGTGGAGGTATCACTTGGGATAGCACTTGGGAGTCAGAATACCGTGAAGTTCAGCAAAAGGCGGCTGTTCTTTATCGCAAACAGCCTCGCTTTAAGCTGATTACGACAGGGAAAATCAGCCAGAAAACTTTGCTCTTTAAAAATCAACATCTAGAAAGATTGCAAAAGGCTAGTCGTTACTTTGCCTTTCCATTTGATCAAGATGAATTGAGACAAAAGATAGAGGAAGAGTGTCAAGCTTGTGACCTCCATCAAGACTACCGTTTGCGAATCAGTCTCAATAAGTCTGGAGAAATAGAAATTGATCGACAAGTATTGACACCACTTAGTCCAACTTTCTGTCAGGCTAAACTTTGTCTGCAAGAAGCTGATTTACAGCAGGCCTTTACCTACTTTAAGACGACACACCGACCACATTTGACAATGGGAGAGCTGGAAATCATCTATTACACTGTTGATGGAAAATTGCTTGAAACCTCTATTGGCAATCTGGTCTTGAAAATGGATGGCAAGCTCTATACCCCACCTAGTGCTCTTGGTCTTTTACCAGGGATTTATCGTCAATATTTGCTTGAAAATGGAGAGGTAGAAGAGAAAATATTGACTATTTCTGATTTGGAACTGGCAGAAGCCATCTATGGCTGTAATGCAGTTAGGGGCTTATATGAGTTGTCAGTAAGGGAGAACTAAATGAAATTAATATTTTTACATGGCCTAGGTCAGTCAGCAGATAGTTGGAAAGAAGTTCAGGATTTTCTTGCAGATTATCCTTCTGAAGCCCTGGATTTATTTCCTTCAGGAGTTGGGACTTATCAAGAAGCCAAAGAGCGCATTTATCAGCACTTATCAGAGGAGACAGAACCTTTTGTCTTAATCGGTTTGTCTTTAGGGGCTGCACTTGCATTGGAGCTTTCAAGTTCTGAGATACCAAATCTTCAGGCCTTGGTTTTGTCAGGATGTCCACTGAAATTAGCAGGTAACATTCCTTTTTACATTCAGTTGCTGATATTCAAATTGCTTCCTAAGAGGATATATGAGAAGCAGGGGGCAGATAAGGCTCTTATGGTTGGAGTTTCTGAGGAATTAAAAACACTTGATTTAAGAGAGATTGCACGGAATTGTCCCTATCCAAGCTTGTTAATTTGTGGTAGTCAGGATAAGCCTAATCTCAGTTCAATGAAAGCTATTCAAGAACTGATGCCAAATTCCCAGTTTGAGATCATCCCTGACGGCCCTCATGTCCTGAATAGGGCAAAACCAAAAGAGTTTGCAGAATTAACCAGAAGTTTTCTTGAATTGCTGAAACAAGTTTGATAAAATAATATTGAGATTGATATTATAATTTTAGGAGAAAATCATGAACAAACGTCATCTATTAAAACTAGGCCTAGCTTCTTTACCTGTCCTAGCTTTGTTTTTACAACCTGTTGTGGCAGATGAAAGTATCCATTTTTCAAGCTGTAAGGAAGCTTGGGAGAATGGATATGCAGATATTCATAAGGGAGAACCAGGTTATTCTGCCACTCTGGATAAGGATCATGATGGAATCGCTTGTGAATCGAAGAATGCGCCTCAGGGAGTTTTAAAAGAGAAAAAGACGAGTGCATCTCAAGCTAACACCAATGTAGCACCTGATAGTGTAGCACCTACCCCAAGTGTAGCAGCTGAAAGTGGCTGGGTTCGTCAGAATGGATCTTGGTACTATTTTTCTGAAAATGGGAAACCAGTAACCAATACTTGGCAGGGTGCTTACTATCTCAAGTCAGATGGAAGAATGGCTGAGAATGAGTGGGTATACGATAACTATTACCAAGCCTGGTATTACCTCAAATCAGATGGATCTTATGCCCGCAATACTTGGCAAGGAAGTTACTACCTCAAATCAGATGGTAAAATGGCTCAGGGTGAATGGATTTATGATTCTTACTACAAAGCCTGGTATTATCTGAAATCAGATGGATCTTATGCGCATAATACTTGGCAAGGTGCATACTACCTCAAGTCAAATGGTAAAATGGCTCAGAGTGAGTGGGTCTATGATTCTTCTTACCAAGCCTGGTATTACTTGAAATCAGATGGATCTTATGCTCGCAATGCATGGCAAGGAAATTACTATTTGAAATCGGATGGTAAAATGGCTAAGAATGAGCGAGTGGATGGCGGACGCTATTATGTAGATGCTTCTGGTTTGTGGAAACCATAGAATAGAAAAAAATTCTGGAAAGTTAATGCAAACCTTTGCACTGGATGGCAGATTTTGTTATACTAGTACTATAAGCATTTTCAATTAAGGATAAGGAGAAGACGATGAGTCAAAAGATTATTGGGATTGACCTTGGTGGAACTTCTATCAAGTTCGCTATTTTAACGCAAGAAGGAGAAATCCAAGAAAAATGGTCTATTAAGACAAACATTTTGGATGAAGGAAGCCATATCGTAGACGATATGATTGAAACTATTCAACACCGATTGGGCTTGCTTGGATTGTCTGCTGAAGATTTCCGTGGAATTGGTATGGGATCACCTGGTGTGGTTGACCGTGAAAAAGGGACTGTTATCGGTGCCTACAACTTGAACTGGAAAACTCTTCAACTAATCAAAGAAAAAATGGAAAAAGCCTTGGGGATTCCATTCTTCATCGACAATGACGCCAACGTGGCAGCTCTTGGTGAGCGTTGGATGGGTGCTGGTGAAAACCAACCAGACGTTGTCTTTATGACACTTGGTACAGGTGTTGGTGGCGGTATCGTGGCAGAAGGAAAATTACTTCACGGTGTTGCTGGTGCTGCAGGTGAACTTGGACATATCACAGTTGACTTTGATCAACCAATCGCATGTACGTGTGGTAAAAAAGGCTGTCTTGAGACAGTAGCTTCAGCAACAGGGATTGTCAACTTGACTCGTCGTTACGCTGATGAGTATGAAGGCGATGCAGAGTTGAAACGCTTGATTGATGACGGAGAAGAAGTAACAGCTAAAACTGTCTTTGATTTGGCAAAAGAAGGGGACGATCTTGCTTTGATCGTTTACCGTAACTTCTCACGTTACTTGGGTATTGCATGTGCAAACATTGGTTCAATCCTAAACCCATCAACAATCGTTATCGGTGGTGGTGTGTCAGCTGCAGGAGAATTCCTCCTTCAAGGTGTGCAAAAGGTTTATGATGAAAATACCTTCCCACAAGTTCGCACAACAACTAAACTAGCTCTTGCAACTCTAGGAAATGACGCTGGAGTTATCGGAGCAGCATCACTTGTATTGCAATAAATATAAACATAAAAAGGAGAAAATTGCTTTCCGTAAGCGAGTGATTTTCCTCCTTTCTTTTTTTATGCTATACTAGTTAAGACAATGAATGAGGTGAGAGTAAATGACAAAAGCAGATACGATTTTTAAAGAAAATATCGAGCGAATTCTCAATGAAGGAGTCTTTTCAGAACAGGCTCGTCCCAAGTATAAGGATGGAACAGTGGCTAACTCCAAGTACATCACAGGTGCTTTTGCGGAGTACGATTTGTCTAAGGGCGAATTTCCCATCACAACCTTGCGCCCCATCGCAATCAAATCAGCCATCAAGGAAGTACTTTGGATCTACCAAGACCAGACCAATAGTTTGGAAGTACTCAATGACAAGTACAATGTTCACTACTGGAATGATTGGGAAGTGGGAGATACAGGGACAATCGGCGAACGTTATGGGGCTGTTGTTAAGAAGCATGATATCATTAACAAGATTCTCAAACAGTTAGAAGCCAATCCTTGGAACCGTCGCAATATCATTTCACTTTGGGATTATCAGGCTTTTGAGGAGACAGATGGACTTCTTCCATGCGCATTTCAGACTATGTTTGATGTTCGTCGAGTTGATGGGGACATCTATCTAGATGCGACTTTGACCCAGCGTTCTAATGATATGCTGGTGGCCCACCATATCAATGCCATGCAGTATGTAGCTCTTCAAATGATGATTGCTAAACACTTTGGTTGGAAAGTTGGAAAGTTCTTCTACTTCATCAACAACCTCCATATCTATGACAATCAGTTTGAACAAGCTCAGGAATTACTTCGTCGTGAGCCTTCAAATTGCCAACCACGTTTGGTCTTGAATGTACCAGACAAGACTAATTTCT
>CAUSCX010000011.1:0-34887 GCA_963530385.1 uncultured Streptococcus sp.
CGTCTTTTACGAGATGATGGATCATATTTCTATCAGCTTCGTTTTCACAGCGTAGGCGAGCGTTCTGGTACTCTGAGCGTGTGTGGTCTTTGTGTCCGAGTTCATGCAGTAGTACCTTAACTCTCTCTTTTTTGCTGAGTTTATTAGACAAGAAAGCTGTATTGGTTTCTTTTTCGTAAAATCCAAGTTCATCAGGTATTAGCTCACCGTCAAAATCGACAATGCGAACCTGAAAATGACTTATAATTTCTTTTTCGGTCACTAAGCAGTACCTCTAATCACCAGCTTCTTTGAGATAACCTTCAATGATAGACTGGATGATTTTCTTCTTTTCATCTGTTAATTCTCGACCACCAAACATCATGACATTAGATGCCATTTCTTCAACATTGAGAACTTTGCCCTGCCATATGTATTCTTTTGTATCATCGGCAAGATTAGGATTTTCAGTACGGCCTAGTAAGTAGTCTGTACTAACACCAAAATAATCTGCTATTTCTTGTAATCTATCAGATTTTGGGTTACCTTTTTTCAGACTATAAAGATAATTTGTGCTGTATCCTAATTTTTCTTCTAGAATGTTTAAAGAAATTTTCTGTTTATCAGCCAATTCTTTGATTCTATCGAATGCTAAGAACATTGTTTTATCAACCTTTCTAAGCACTACGAAAAAATATTTTAAAATTAATTATAAAAACTGTTGACAAAATCTAAAACTAGTTTTAAAATAGTATTCGTAAGCTAAAGAGTTAGCGAACTAGACAACTAAAAAATAAAGCCTTACAAAACTGATTGGCGTCCGTTTTCTATAGGTAAAACTTACTTTAGTAGGTCTTTTCTCTATGTCTTTATTCTAAAACTAGTTTTAGAATTTGTCAAGTAGTTCGCTAACTTTTTAGATAATTTTTTAAAAAGGAGGTCAGAAATGAGCCAACAACATCAAAGATGGATTCAACTTGTTAAAGATAAATTGAATACAGAAGGAATGACACAAACACATCTCGCACGAGCATGTGGGGTGAAGAAACCTACTATTTCAGATTTATTGAAATATGGTAAAGGTAGTAATAAACTAAAAAACCGAGTTTGTGACGTTTTAGGAATTGACGAAACTTGGGTTGAGTTAGGAGAGTAGGATATGAACGAAATTTTTAATTTTCACGGACAGGAAGTCCGTACAGTGATATTTGATAACGAACCGTGGTTCGTTGCTAAGGATGTTGCGGATATTCTGGGGTACCAAAACGGTAGTCGAGATATTAACCGACATGTTGATGAAGATGATAAGCTAACGTCGCAAGTCGCGACGGCAGGTCAGATGAGAAATCAGACAGTCATTAACGAATCAGGTCTCTACTCTCTTATCTTATCCAGTAAGTTGCCTCAAGCTAAAGAGTTCAAGCGCTGGGTGACATCAGAGGTCTTGCCAGCTATTCGCAAGCAGGGCGGATTTATCCGAGAGGACTTGGACGAGGATGCCTTCATCGCTCTCTTTACTGGTCAGAAGAAATTGCGTGAGCAACAGGCGACCATGCTTGAAGATATCGACTACCTCAAGAGCGAGCAACCGATTCATCCAAGCTATGCTCAGTCGCTCCTGAAGAAGCGTAAGGCTAGGGTTGTGGCTTGCCTGGGTGGTATTGATAGTCCAGCTTATGCGGATAAGAATTTCGCTCAGTCAGTTTTTAGACAAGCTGAGATTGATTTTAAGGATCATTTTAATATCAGTCGCTATGACCTGCTACCGAAAAAGTTTGCAGAAGCTGCATTGGCCTACTGGATGACGTGGGAGCCAAGCACTAATACCAAGATGAAGATTATGGAACTGAATTCATTTGACGAAGTGTAGGAAGGGAAGAAATGAGAGTCGATTTATTATCTGCAAAGGTCGTTTTGGATGAAGAGATACTAGCTAGTATAGACAACTCATTCGGTCCGATGGTGGAAGGATATACCAAAAAATAAAATTTGTTTTGAACTTTAACAGAGCTTTGACAATTGCTAGATTTTTAAATGAAAATCCAGATGTCCTTGAAAAACAGCGTAAGATTTACGCAATGATTTTAAAGAAGGCTTTGGAGTAAACGTACCGACACAACGAGTTCCAGAAGAAAGAGGAAGGAATGAGACCAAGACGATATCCGTATAGAGGAGAAAAAGAGTCCACCTTTGTGAAGGCAGACCCTGAGTTAGTAAAAACATTAAACCTAGATACTAATAATATGAATCCGCAATTATTAGATGTTGACACAATAACGTGGGGCGATATCTTGAGGTGGCTTATTTCATAGATAAAAAAGCACCTGACGACAATCAGGCGCATACTTAAATGATTAAAACTATTATATCACAAAAATGCTTGCCCGCATAGTTGAGAGGATGTAGGAAATGGAAGGTATAACGTTACAATTACGGTTGGATGGCGAAAGTGCTGAATTGTTCACGAATCAATTACTGGCCTTTGCTGAAAAGCAAGTCAAGGAGCAGCTAGAGAATGATCGCATGCCAATCAATCAACAGGCTTTGATGAAGAAGTTCGGCTTCACTCATGGCTATATCAAAAAGTTAGAACGTAAAGGCTTAAGATTTCGTAAGCAAGGGAAAGATATTATGTATGATGTCAATGATGTTTATGAGATTTTGGAATTAGAGAAAGAAGTAAGAAAATTAAGAGCATAAGGAGAAATAAGATGAATAATAAAAAAGCATACAAACATAAGATGAAAAAAGAGAAAAGACCAGCTCTACGAAATTTCTTTGAGAGATACGAGCACGAAGATGAAAATCTTAAAAAAATTGTACAAGATTTATCCAACGAGAAATTCAATCCACTTGACAAACCAAACGATTACAACGGTTCATTTGGCCATGATTTTATGTCGATAATGTGGGCAACTTTGCTTATTGATATTTTAAAAAATCTTAGAAAAGAGGTTTCGTCCTCTGCCAGTGATTTAGATTTAAAACTTGGATTTACTAAAGGATATCCGATGGCTAGTATTGTAAACACTCAGACAAAGCCAACCAAAAAGAATGTAAAAATACTTAGCGAAATCTTTGATAGAATGCATATTCTGTTTCCTGAAGAAACAAAACGAGCAAGAGAAAGAGAAAGCTTAGATAAATACATTGATGTGAATGAAATTTTACAAAGAACATTGTTACTTCATGGATTTAATGAATCCGCTAACGCTCTCAAAAATTATGAGAACGAAATCGATTTAGAACTAGAATCCGATGAACAAACAGAAACAGATAATAGAATTATGTCTAACATCTATGAACTAGTTATAAGTGATACCATCATTCAGTTTAACGAAGATGACACAGTGCTTAGTGTATTGAAAAAAATAAAAGAACAGACAAATTTGAAGTTTGAAGTTTTTGAAACACTGAAAGAAAAAGTTATTTAGGAGATTAAAAAATGTTTGAACCACCGATTTTAAACCAGCTGATGGGTGTTGGAGCTTTGCTGCTTGGTTTTGTTGGAGCATATCATCACATCAAAATTCAGGAACAACGCAAGGAAGAAGAAAGAAGAGAAGAACAAGAATTTGTGTCTATGATTATCCAAGGCTATAACCATGCTTATGAACGTGGTAGAGAGGATAAATGGCAAGAAATTCGTAAGAATATACAACGAGACTTCACAGGATTCACCTACGACAATGAACGTCCTGAAGGCTTGCGTCCTGAGCCTTTAGCATTGCCAGAACCTAAAATGCACATCTTGAAGTGAGGAGGTCAGGAAATGGAAAGATTGATTCAATGGCTGGATGACCAGATTATGTATATCAAAGAAGCGATAGAAAAGGGATCAGCTACAAGACATGTTATTAGGTTTTGGGAATATGATCATAAAAATCTATTACTAGTCAAAGAATACATAACTGACTATGAGAAATTAACCAAGGATTATGAAAAACTAACCAAAGACTATGAAAAACTAACCAAGGACTATCATGATGTGGTCTCGCAAAATCGTCTGCTTAAGCTTGAAAAACTAGATTTAGAAGGCAGGCATATCTATGAGGATATGCGGATGAAGTACCGTGCGAATCGTAGAAAGTGGGGCGCTCGGTATGTCTGAAATCAAGTGGATTAAAATCACAACGGATATTTTTGACGATGAAAAGATTTGCCTGATTGATGCCTTACCTGATCCTGATGCCATCTTAGTGATATGGTTCAAGATTTTGACACTTGCTGGAAAACATAACAGTAATGGTTTGCTGATGATGACTGATAAGGTTCACTATACAGATGAAATGTTAGCTACTATTTTTCGTAGACCATTGAATACAGTAAGAATGGCTATTGGAATCTTTGAACAGTTCGGGATGATTGAGATTATCGATGGAATCATTAGCTTGCCAAATTGGGAAAAACATCAAAACGTTGATGGAATGGAGAAAATCAAGGAACAGACACGTAACCGTGTAGCCAAATACCGTAAAAAACAGAAAAATCTTGCTCTTGGTAACGTTACAGGTAACGTTACAGTAACGGACGGTAACGCACTAGAAGAAGATGAAGATAAGAATAAGAATAGATTAGATGAAGATAAGAATAAGAAAAGAATAACTACTACTACTAGTAGTGGTAGTGAAGAAAATATCTTAGAACTTTTTCAATCTGAATTTCGTAGACTCTTATCTGGATTTGAGATTGAAGAAATAAATCATCTACTAAATGAAAATGATGTGGATCTGGTAAAAGAAGCACTGAAGATTGCTATCAACTCTGGAAAACCCAACATCAAATATATAGGTGGGATTTTAAGAAATTGGCAGATGAACAATGTCACGACTATTGAGCAGGTTCGTCAATCAGAGAAGAAGAACAAGGATAAGAGAGAAGAACAGGAGGCCAAGGACGAATGGGGGTACTAGAACTAATTGAACAATTCGAGATAGACTACTATCCGTTGAGCTACGAGAAGAAAACTCTTTTAGCAAACCAGCCTATTCATCAAGCGGTTGCCTGCTTGTCTGAAATGGCCAGCTGGCATGAATGCGGAGGTCAGCTAGTATGGTAGACAATGTATTTGAGGAAATTGCCTTATCTTATCGTAGGAATACAGAACAACAGGAAGAGCTTTGCGAAAAACATAACATTCCTTTGATAAAAATATTGAGGACTGAAAGTGTTGTGTGTCGTATGTGTGAATCTGAACGAATCCATGCAGAGAATCAAATAAAGGTCAATGAGTTGGCTGATGCTGAACATGAGCGAGAGAGGAAATACTATCTTGAGAAGTTTTCTCTTTATGATGAGGTTTTGAAAAATGCGACCTTAGACAATTTTGAGACACCTACTGAAAAAGAAGCTGGAAAGTTAGCTTTTGCAAAGCGGATTTGTCGTGAGTGGTCTGAGGGCGCTAGGAACAACATCGTGCTACAAGGAGAACCTGGGACAGGCAAGAGCCATTTGGCCTTTGCTATGGTTAAAGCTTTATCTGAGTACACGAAAGAGATTGCTATTTTCATCAACGTGACTGACTTACTGATGAAGATTAAAGCTGATTTTAGTCAGGAAGAGTTCCTGGTCAACAAAATTGCTAGTGCTAAGTTTTTGGTTTTGGATGATTTAGGAATGGAGAAGGATAGCGAATGGTCGTTTACTATTCTCTACAATATCCTGAATAAGCGTTCAAATACAATCATTACCACGAATTTGATTTCTGCTGATATTCAGAAAAGATATGGCAGACCCTTTATGTCCAGATTGATGAAGGGAGTGGATAAAGACCATTTGATGATTTTTAATGATTTGACAAATAAGCGGAAGCAATATTTCTAGAATGGAGGTGGCTGATGTTTATTTTAAAACATGGGACAAGAGAGGATAAGCCGTTCTTGAGGTCTGCAGTTATCGGTGTGACCGGCTTGGACATCTCATGTTCTGAGGAGAAGAAAGCCTTGCGGTTCGTTTCTCGGGCGGCAGCCTTACAGGTTGGCAAGGCATTGAGGGGTTCCTTTGGGAACTTTTACCCAGTTGAGGTAGAGTGATGTTAGAGCTTTACTTCGTCTACAACGGGCACTGTAAGTTTTACCTTGGAACGTTTAACAATGTCGATGATCTCATTGAGCATATGAAAGATCATCAATGGGCTTTCTCTGGTATTACTAGACCAAGATTTAAAAAATATATTGGAAAAGACGATGTACGTTTTGATTATGGCGCTGTAGATTGCTATTACTTAGCAACAAAATCAACGTGCCGCGAACCACGTTAAAAGCGAGCTAGAATATGCGTCAGACTTGGACGAATGACGTATAAAGAATTTGCTAGCTCTTGTGTCTTTGAGCCATGAGGGGCAAGAGCTGGATTTTAGCAGGTCTGAGGAATGTGACTTGCTTAAAAAAAAGTGAAAAACTGGAAGAAGAGAATAAAGGAGTTGGAAGATGAATAAAGAAGAATTAGTAACTATACCAAAAGAAGTAGGAGAGTTTATCACGCACCAAAAAGCAAAAGGGAAAAACTTTTTTACATCACTTGAAAATCTAAAGTATGAACTTGAAATCTTAATGTGGATCACGAAGGATGATAATGAAGATAAGTTTTTGAGTGCATGGGTCAACGGCTTTAATGTTGAGCTTGAAACGCTTTACCAAGTTCGTTTCAAAGGCTTGAAAAAATTGAAAGACGGATATGATTACTTGAATTACAATAAAAAGCAAGACGAATGGCTTTTCATGAGTAAGCACGAAGTAGGAGAATTCCGCACAAAGCATACACGCAAAGAGCTTGAAGAAGCAGGATTTGGAGAAGTATTCACTAGCAAACTTTTTGAAGTTAAGGAGGTGGAGGGATGAATAAGCAGGAATTGATTGTTTATTGTAACGACTTAAAAGAAAGTAAAAGTAGATTTATCAATTGTATTGATGTAGACAGAATCATCGAAACAATCAAACAGCTAGACGAACCAGAGAAAGTCAAAGTACCGCAGTGTGTGGCAGATTGGTATTTATTGCACTATCACGACTTCAATAACAGTATTGTAAATCTCTGCATTAGACGGGAAGATTCAATAGACAATAACGATTTTTTAAAGTGGATATCGAATACAAAAGACTTTATTCAAATTCTCGTCAACATTCACCAATTCGGCTATGAAGTCGAGGAGGAGGAGCGGTATTATGTAAGATTCAAAGGGATGGAAAGCGATGATTTTAATTACTTAAACTTTATTAAATTTCAAAAAGCTTGGGTGTTGTCATCGTTAAAAATTGACAATAAATTTCGTACAGCTCACACCCGCAAACAACTAGAAGAAGCTGGCTTCGGTTGGGTATTCGATTGCCCAGGGATTGAGATTGAGGAGGTGGAGTGATGGCATTAACGCTTGGAAGTAGTATTACTGAGCTTATTCTTGAAATTGGTAATATTTTAAACTCTCCAGATAACAATACAACAACTTTCGCACTTGAAATTCCAAATCAATCTTTCTTTCTAGAAATAAATGTAAAACCAAAGAAAGAGGAAAAAGAGGTAATGAATCCATATGTTGTGAAAAAAATTATGAAAGATGAAAACTCTGTTTTTGATAAAGACAATAATTACCACAAACAGAAGGAAAAAGAAAGACATAATCCGGTCTTTAAACGAAAGAATTCAAAAAAGTAAGGAGGTCACAGATTGAAACGTTTTATCGCAATCTGGATTCTGCTATCTGCTGGACTAAACATCTGGCAGATGGACAGGATTCGAGATTTGGAAGAGAAGAAGCCTATGGTTATCTATAAGGCGGATAATCAAGGTGCAGAGATATTCGGTAAGGTCGTCGAGAAAGGACGGCACGGGAAGCTATACACGCTTACTATTCGTGACTATGGCGTGTTCGTGGTTACGAAAGAACAGTGGGATAAAGTTAAGGTTGGGAATGAGGTAATGTTGTGAAATTATTTCTTCACGAAGATTGTATGGACGTCATGAAAAGATATCCTGACAACTATTTTGATTTATCTATTGTCGATCCGCCATATTTTTCCGGGCCAGAAAAAAGAAAATACTATGGTCGAAAAGTCAGTCCAATAGGTGTAAGCAGGCTGTATGGCGAAACATCAGAGTGGCAAATTCCAAATAGAGATTATTTTGATGAGTTATTTAGAGTTTCAAAAAATCAAATCATTTGGGGAGTGAACTACTTCGACTATTCTTTTGGTTCTGGCCGTATCGTTTGGGACAAAGTTAATGGTCATTCAAGTTTTTCAGATTGTGAGATAGCATACTGCAGCTTACATGATAGTACACGACTGTTTCGCTATATGTGGAATGGTATGATGCAAGGCAAGTCAATCTCTGAAGGTCATATACAACAAGGAAATAAGACCTTGAATGAGGTTAGAATCCATCCGACACAAAAACCGATAAATCTTTATCTTTGGTTACTTCAAACTTACGCAAAAGACGGAGACAAGATTCTTGATACTCATGTTGGTTCAGCAAGTAGCTTAATCGCTTGTCAAGAATTAGGTTTTGAATATGTCGGTTGCGAGCTTGACAAAGACATTTTCAATCTTGCTCAACAGAGACTGGATGTTTACGAGAAGAAAATAAAATTATTTTAGGAGTTAGCATGAACACACTAGAAAATGTAAAACAATGGTTTATAGACCGTGATTTAGAGAACGGCGGAAGACTAGACAAGCAGTCACTAAAACTTAGCGAAGAGTTCGGTGAACTCTGTGCTGGCTATCTCAAGAAAAATGAGCAACTGACAAAGGACAGCATCGGAGACTGTGCGGTCGTGATTGTCGGTCTTGCCTTGCTGATTAAGGTAGATGTGCATAATATTTTTAAAACATCAGAAAATGATAGAGATGTAATGACTTGTTTTAGTCATTTAAGTAGAAATATAAGCGATTTTCAGATTTACCAAGGTTCATTTTCCAAAGATTTTCGCAAAGTAAGTCTGATACGTACAATCCGCTGGTTAAAATCGCTAAGCACCGCACTCGGATATGATTTTGAAGAATGTTTTGAACTGGCTTACCAAGAAATCAAAGACCGCAAAGGTCGTTGGATTGATGGTGCTTTCGTCAAAGAGGAGGATTTGCCGAATGAAACCAAGATATAGAGCGTGGATAAAAGAAGAAAAATGTTTCGCAGACTACATTGAGACAATTCGATATTACGCAAAAGAAATCGATTTGTGCTGGGGTGGAATTTGTGAAAGTGACTGCTTTAATTTTGAAGATGTTATCTTCACTCAATCAACAAGGTTTACAGATGATATTGGCGAGGAAATTTTTGAAGGAGATGTCATCTTGTGGACCTATTGGGATGAATTTGAAGATAGTGGTAGTGCAAAAGTTATCTTTGATAAAGGCATGTTTAAGTTGTTAGATATACGCACAGAAAAAGAGGTCTGGAATAATCTATTTGACTGTATTGAAAACTGTAACGTATACCTTCAAGGCAACATCTACGAAAACCCAGAACTTTTGGAGGATAAGAAATGAGACCAAAAAGATACCCTTTCAGTGGTGCTAAAAAAGAGAGTGAAACTAAGAAGATATCGTTAATGCTTAAAAAAGTCGATGAATCAGACTTGAAAGGAAGTGTTTGGGCGGAGCCTCTCCCTCTTTATAGAAAAACAAGAGTCCAGGTAGAGCTAGAGGGTTATGGAAAGAAAATCATAACCGAATTTAAAACAGATGATATGGATTTTTTCAGAAAAACTTCATTCTTTAAGAGGGCATTATTCAAAAGAGCTGAAATGATGTCTCAGTTTGATTTTAGAGAAACAACAATCGAAGAATGGAATCGAATAATCTTAGAACTTTTGGAGGCTATCAAATGGACCCAGAAATAATTGATAATATAAACAAACCAAGCCACTACCAAGGCAGATTTGGCATGGAATCTATCGATGCTTTAAGGAATTTCATGACACCAGAACAGCTGAAAGGCTTTTATCTTGGAAATGCCTTGAAGTATCAACTGCGATTCCAGAAGAAAAACGGTCTTGAAGACCTAAAAAAAGCCAGAAAGAATCTTGACTGGCTTATCGAGGAGATGGAACATGAGAATTAAAACATTAATGGGAACAATCATCAATGTTGATAGGATAAAGCGCAGTATCACAGTTGAGGGTATTGAATTAGGCTCAGATTGTCGCGCTTTAGTATCTAAACACAAGGATGGTACAGGTACAATAACACTAGTTTTTGATGGAAAAATAATTTAAAAAAGGAGTAAAAACAATGTTTACACAATACAATCACGAAACAGGAAAAACGACACTTACAAAACTTGCTAAGGGCGGTATTATTACAGTCGCAGCGGTTGCGTCACTTGGGATTTTTCGTCTCATGGCTGTGAAACGAATCCCAGCTAATACGGTTGGAGTTAAGGTTAGCGCAATTGGAGGTGTTCAAGAAAATACCCTTCAAACAGGATACCATCTAAAAATGCCATTTATTGACAAAGTCTACACTTTATCGACATCTGTTCAAACAAAAACAATGGAGAAAATCACGACTCAGACAAAAGATGGCCAATGGTTGAATACTAATATTGATGTGAAATATCGTGTCAACAAGGAAAAAGCCATGACGGTATTCTCTAACTATACTACCTTAAAAACAGTAAATGATAGTGTAGTATCTCCAGCAGTTCAACGTGCTATAGAATCGGTAACTGGAAGTTACGATATTTATGACGTGTTGGGAAACAAGCGTACTGAGGTCTATGAGGCAATTGATAAGGCTCTTAAAGAAAAATTTGAGTCTTACGATTTGGAGTTTGTATCCTTTACCATCACAGACCAAGACGCAGGAGACGAGATTGAAGCAGCAATCAAAAATGAATCGGTCAAACAAAAGGAAATCGACACTGCAAAACAAGAACAGGAGAAAGCTAAGGTTGAAGCTGATACTAAAAAAGTTCAAGCTCAAGCCGAAGCAGACGCAGGTATCATCAAAGCAGAAGGTGAGGCCAAGGCTAACAAAGCTAAGTCAGATTCAATCACAGATAATCTTATCCGGATGAAAGAAGCAGAAGCCAGAGAGAAGCATGGCTGGGTCACTGTCAACGGTGCAGGTAGTGTGATCACGAATAAAGAATAGAATTTAAACGGTATAGAAACGAGGTGAACAATGCCTTTCTTTCCAGAAGTAAACGAAGTCAAAACAAAAGAAAACGCCAAGAAAGTATTAGAAGGGTATCCTCATTGGCGTCGTGTAGCAAATGATACAGACGGTCAGAAGGTGACAACTACATACTCTTTTACGCCACGATGCCCTGGGAATAATACAACTAGCCAAGTTGAGAAACTGGCAATCCGAAAAGTTGATGCAGAGTTAGAGATAGATGCTATTGAGCAGGCGGTTAGTAATTTACATGACCCTTACTATCGTAAAATCATATACGAGAAGTACCTTGTATGGCATCCTAAAAAAGATGAAACAGTATATAATGAGCTTGCAATTTCAGAAAGTTCATATTATGAAATTCTTGGAAAGGCTCTACTGGCATTTGCAGAGCTATATCGAAGTGGTGAACAAGTTGTAATTCTGGAGTAAGAGCGGAGTAAGTCAAGAGTAAATATCAATTTTTACGTGCTAAAATAGTATTATCCAATGATTGGGCAACGAACAGTCATGAGGACTCCTAAAAATACAGAGGCTTCGGCCTCTTAGACAGTAAGGATAGGTTAGCAGGTTGTTTGGGTCTCCTTGAAACTTTTACCAAACGTGCGTTTTACTGCTAGACAAGCTGGTTCAATTCCAGCTACTGTCATATTCAATGCCACGACCAGTGGCTTTTTCTGTAGAAAGGAGAGGTACATGAAGAAAGTAGAACCAATTCGTGATCTAGATGATATCGAACGAATGAAAAATTATTTAAAATCAAAAAGTGAACGAAACTATATTCTCTTTTTATTTGGGATATACTCAGGTCTACGAGTAAGCGACATTGTTCCTCTTCAAGTAAAACATGTTACTCAAGACAGAATTGAAATCAAAGAGAAAAAGACAGGGAAAATAAGAAGGTTTGCAGTTAACCCAGAGTTAAGAAAAGCCCTAAACCGCTACATAAAAGAAAATAACCTTGAAAGTTACGACTACCTCTTTCCGAGCAGGAAGAAAGTGAGGGGCGACGGACTTAGAATTAAACACATAGGAAGAGTAGCTGTGTATCAATTTTTAAATGATGCAGCAAATCATTCTGGACTTGAACACATTGGTACTCACTCGATGAGAAAAACATTTGGGTACCATCACTACAAACAGAATGGTAATATAGCTATCTTAATGCAGATACTCAATCACTCTGCACCAGATATAACATTGGACTATATAGGTTATAATCAAGATGAAATAGATGAAAGTATGCTTACTTTTTCGTATTAAAAACACACCTATTTATCATATTGAGAAACGGTAAATTCAATAAATTAGAAATGTGGCTGAACCATTGTCTAGACTGAGTTGAAGCAGGTTCTCTCGAAAGTCACAAAATATAAGATATGTTAAATACAAGAGGGGGTGGGTGCACTAAAAACACCCCTGTTTTGAAAGATACCGAGGGAGTATATTTGAGAATACCAACCCCCCTCACCTAAAAGAAAGGACCCCCTCCTTAGATGAATACCAACCCCCTCCGAGCGGACCGTAGTGGACCACATAGAGTAGCCTTTGAGAAGAACAAGAATATTATCTTAAAGACAAGAAACACTTGTGGGATATGTGGCCAGCCTGTAGATAAAGACCTGAGATATCCTCATCCATTAAGTCCAGTCATTGACCACATCGTTCCAGTAAATAAGAACGGGCATCCATCTGATATTGCTAACTTGCAACTGGCGCACTGGCAATGCAATAGACAGAAGTCTGACAAGCTATACGCTGATGAGAGAACAAATGGAACAAAGGTTATCGGCAATAGGAACTTGCCACAAAGTACAGATTGGTTTAAGTATAAGGGTTAAAAAATAAACGTGATTAAAAAAGGACGAGTGTTCCTGCCAAGGTGGGGGGATGACCCCCTCCCCCTCGGTGCTTCAGGGCTTCACACCGTCACTGTACATTTTTTCTCGCGGGAAATGAAAGGTAGTTGTATAAAATGACATTGAAAGGTATGGGCTATCTCAGGAAGAAGCTAGCCAATTACAAAATGGGTGTAGATACTAGATATAATCAGTATGCTATGCAACACAACGATATAGATGTTGGTATTACGATACCCCCTCAAATCAGGCAACAATATCGGGCAGTCTTAGGTTGGGCTGCTAAGGGTGTTGATAGCCTAGCAGACCGTTTGGTCTTTCGTGAGTTTGCTAACGACGAATTTGAGGCAAATGAAATCTTTGCTCAGAACAATCCAGATGTATTCTTTGATAGCGCGATCCTTTCAGCTCTGATTGGGTCGTGTTGTTTTGTCTACGTCTCGCAAGGAGACGACGATGACGCTCCTAGATTGCAGGTTATCGAGGCAAGCAATGCGACTGGCGTTCTAGATCCTATCACTGGCTTACTGACAGAGGGATATGCAGTCTTGAAACGAGATGATAATGGATATGCTTTGCTTGAGGCTTACTTCACTAGTGATGTGACTTGGTTCTATCCAAAAGATGGTCAGCCTTTTGCAATCGAAAATCCAACGGGGGTTCCTTTGCTGGTTCCAGTCATTCATAGACCTGATGCTGTCCGTCCGTTTGGTCGGTCACGAATTACTAGGGCTGGAATGTACTATCAGAGATATGCTAAACGAACGCTTGAGCGGTCAGATGTGACTGCTGAGTTCTATTCATTCCCTCAGAAGTATGTGTTGGGATTGAGTCAAGATGCTGAGGCAATTGATACTTGGAAAGCAACTGTGTCTAGCTTGCTGACATTTACAAAAGATGACGAAGGGGACAAGCCGAATGTGGGACAATTCACCACGTCCAGTATGTCTCCTTTTACTGAGCAGTTACGGACTGCAGCAGCTGGATTTGCTGGGGAGATGGGCTTGACCTTGGATGACCTTGGTTTTGTATCTGACAATCCGTCATCTGTTGAAGCTATCAAGGCTAGTCATGAGAACTTGCGGTTAGCTGGTCGGAAGGCTCAGCGCTCTCTGGGTTCTGGTCTGCTGAATGTGGCTTATGTGGCTACTTGCTTACGTGATGAGTTTCCATATTTGCGAAAGCAGTTTAATAAGACGGTCGTGAAGTGGGAGCCTTTGTTTGAGGCGGACGCTAACATGTTGACCTTGATTGGTGACGGTGTTATCAAACTGAATCAAGCGGTGCCTGGCTATATGGATGCTGAAACCATCCGTGACTTGACTGGAATCAAAGGGTCAGATAAGCCTGCTCCAGTAGTGAAGGAGGTTGCAGATGGTGGAGGATATCGTTCCGAGCCTGCTCAAGAAAATCAAGTCTGAGTTTGAAGGTGCTAGGTTGGACAGCGAGGTCTTGAAAGACTTGCTGTCTAAGTTACATCATAGCAAGGCAAGTTATTTGGACGCTAATCAATATGCTATTGAAATTGGGGAGATACTTTCTAAGGCTCTGGGAACCTATCTGACGAACGAAACACTACCAGACGGAAAAATATATTACAATATCGCTCAGCGCGTGCTGACGGACGTTCTGGGGCGAAATCATGAGCTTGTGAGTGATTATGCTGAGCAAGTTCAGAAAAATTTGAACTCTGAGGCTAAAATCGGGTTAGCTGCTCAGGTTCCTGAACTCAATCAAGACCGAATTGATGGCCTGGTCAATCGTTTAGCTAGTGAGGAAAGTTTTGATGATGTTCGTTGGCTGTTAGAAGAGCCTGTTGTGAACTTTACTCAGTCAATAATTGATGATACTATCCAAAAAAATGCGGAATTTCATCATAGATCTGGTTTACAACCTGAGATTGTAAGAAAATCTGCTTATCACTGCTGTGAATGGTGTCAGGAAGTTCAAGGTACTTATAAATATCCAAGAGTTCCAAAGGATATTTATCGAAGACACCAACGTTGTAGATGCACTGTTGACTATGATCCTAAAAGTGGTAAGGTCCAAAATGTTTGGAGTAAGACATGGAGTAAAAGTGACAAAAGTGATAAAATAGAAGCAAGAAAGAACATCGGAGTGCAATCTCAAATTAGTGAAGTTAGAAAACTTGCACTTAAGATAGGGATACCTTCAAACCCTATTCAAAAAAGTCCGAAAAGATTAACCGAAGAAGAAATTATTCAAGCGATTAGTGGTGGAGATAAGACAAAAGGTTCTTGTTCATCAGCCGCATTCGCTTATATAGGGAATAAAGGTGGATATACTGTTCTAGATTTTAGAGGTGGAGAGAGTTGCGATTTCTTTTCTAGGAATAGCAGAATCAATATGATTGGAAACCTACCAGGTGTTAAGATGCATGTCGCAAAAAACACAAATGATTTCAAAGCTACAAAGGAATTGTTAGAAAATGTAGAAAACGGTAATGAATACTACTTGGCAACAGGTAGGCATGCTGCAATCATTAGGAAGAATGATAATCTAGTTGAATATTTGGAGCTTCAATCAAAAATTGTAAATGGGTTTAAACCGTTTGATAACACTGTTTTGAAAAAAAGATTTAAGGCTCAGAAATCTCATGCTGTAAGGGGACGTAAATATGATGTAGATAGCTATCTTATTGATGTAAATTCATTAAAAGACAATCCTGAATTTCATAACATATTGAGTTTCCTTAACACAGCTGAATCTAAACAAATGAAAGGTATTGAAGGGCATGAAAAGTGATTACGAAGAAGTGAACTGGTCAGAGTATTGTTACAAGGAAAACGATGATGATAAAATCTGGTGGGTTGATACTTCATGGTATGCCAAAGGATTGATGCTTATCACATTTGATAAAAAGAAGTTCTATAACCTTTTTGAAGATTATCCTCAAAACATGACTTTTGAGGAGATTGAAATCTTTGATAAAGAAAATCCATTTTGGGAAGATTACTTTTCAGATAGAAAATAATATGTTAGAGCACTCGTAAGGGTGCTTTTCTTATGCTTAGAAAGGGGTAACGATGGAAAACACGATTGATTTTTCAGAGAAAAAGTCTAGTCTGGAGCGTGGTGCTTCTGTGAAAGAAATTTTGGAAGAAAATCTTGAGGCTAGTCATAACTATACTTCGGTATTAGTGGTTTCTTTGGATAAAGATGGTGAGATAAATCTTGGCTATAGCTGGGATAGTAGTTTGCAGGCATTGGGAATGCTCGATGTTGCTAAAAACTATATTTTGAACGTGATTAATTAAATCATCCCAGCGATAGGGTTATCATGCGGTACGATTGAAAGGAGCAGTGGATGGCTAGAAAGAAACTTGGCAATCAGAATCCTACTCAATCGGTAATTTTAAAGTACGTCAAGAAAAATTCAAAAGCAAAAGAAGCGATTGAGCTCTATGAGCGAACCGGGTTATCGTGCTATTCTTGGCAGATAAACCTATTGACCCCTATGATGGCCGTTGACAAAGATGGTCTATGGGTTCATCAGAAGTTTGGTTATTCTATCCCACGGCGAAATGGGAAAACGGAAGTTGTTTACATTTTTGAGATATGGGCACTTCATGATGGCATGAACATCCTACACACGGCTCACAGAATATCTACTTCACACTCATCTTTTGAAAAGGTTAAAAAGTACCTTGAAAAAATGGGGTATGTTGAGGGGGAAGATTTTAGCTCAATTCGTGCTAAAGGTCAAGAGAGGATAGAGCTTTTCAAGAGTGGCGGTGTTATCCAATTTCGTACCAGAACTTCAAACGGTGGTTTGGGGGAAGGTTTTGACCTTCTCTTTATCGATGAGGCTCAGGAATATACGACTGAGCAGGAATCAGCCTTGAAATATACGGTAACGGATAGTAGCAATCCTATCACTATTATGTGTGGAACACCTCCAACACCAGTTTCAAACGGGACGGTATTCACAAACTACCGTAAGACTTGCCTGTTTGGTAAAGGAAAATACTCTGGTTGGGCGGAATGGTCGGTCTCTGAGGAAAAAGAGATTGATGATGTCGAAGCCTGGTATAACTCCAATCCCTCTATGGGCTACCATTTGAATGAGCGGAAGATAGAAGCCGAGCTTGGTGATGATAAGCTAGACCATAATGTTCAGCGTTTGGGTTATTGGCCTGAATACAACCAGAAATCTGCTATTTCGGAAACGGAATGGAATGAGTTGTGTGTGGACTCTATGCCTGATTTGTCAGGTAAGTTGTTTGTCGGAGTCAAATATGGTCAAGATGGTGCAAACGTGGCATTAAGTATTGCTGTTCGTACGGTAGATGAGCGGATTTTTGTTGAGACAGTTGACTGTCAGTCAGTCCGTAACGGGAATGACTGGATCTTGGATTTTGTCAAGCGTGCCGATGTGGCTACTATCGTAGTCGATGGGGCAAGCGGTCAGAAAATCCTTGATGAAGAGTTGAAGAAGGAACGCATGAAGAGCGTGATATTGCCAACGGTCAAGGAAATCATCGTGGCTAACTCGATGTGGGAGCAGGGGATTTATCAAAAGACCTTGTGCCATGCTGGTCAACCGTCTTTGAAGAAAATCACAACCAACTGTGAGAAGAGGAACATCGGTTCAAACGGTGGGTTTGGCTATCGCTCGCATTTTGCAGATATGGATATTTCTTTGATGGATAGCGCCTTGCTTGCGCATTGGGCTTGTGTGACAACTAAGCCTAAGAAAAAGCAAAAAATCAGTTATTAAGAAGAGCGGTTGAGAGACTGCTTTTTTTGATGCCTAAAAAATTACCGAACTGCCGGGGAAGCAGGAGAAAGGAGACATGAAGATGTCTGAATTTAAAACGATTGAAACACAGGAAGAGCTAGATAATATCGTGAAGGAACGTATCAGACGTGAACGTGAAAAATTCGCTGATTATGATGATCTCAAGAAACGTGTTTCAGAACTAGAGTCTGAAAACAGTGCTTTGAAATCTACTGTTGAAGATGATAAGCAAACCAGAGCAGGATTAGACGCTCAAATTACTGAATTGCAGGGGCAAGTGAGCAATTATGAAACTGCTAGCTTGCGAACTCGTATCGCTTTACAAAATGGCTTGCCTTATGACTTGGCTGACCGTCTTCAAGGTGCTGACGAAGAGGCATTGAGGGCTGACGCTGAGCGTCTAGCTAGCTTTATGCGTCCAGCAACACCTCCAGCGCCACTAAGAGATACTGAGCCCCCTATCGGTGATGACAAAACTATGCAAATGAAGCAAATGCTTCGAGATTTACAACCAAAAGGAGAATAGAAAATTATGGCAGATAATGCAACGAAAGCTGGAACACTTTTTAAACCAGAATTAGTAAAAGAATTGATTAGCAAAGTGCAAGGACGTTCTGTTCTTGCAAAACTCTCATCTCAGACACCAATTCCATTTAACGGTGTGGAGCAATTTATCTTCAATCTTGAAGGAAATGCTCAAATTGTTGGCGAAGGTGAACAAAAGCAAGCTGGTAAAGCTAAAATCACTTCCAAAGTAATCAAACCGCTTAAATTCGTTTATCAAGCTCGTATCACAGATGAGTTTAAATATGCTTCGGAAGAAAAACAAATGAGCTTCTTGTCAGCATATATGGACGGATTCGCTAAGAAGATTGCAGAAGCCTTTGACCTTGCTGCTCTTCACGGTTTGGAACCAAAAACAATGACAGATGCTTCTTTCCGTGCGACCAACTCATTTGACGGATTGATTACTGGGAATATTGTAAATTATGATGAAGCGCATATTGATGACAACATTGATACTGCAGTTCAAACAATTGTAGCAAAAGGTGGGGAAGTGACAGGTATCGCCTTGTCACCAACGGCAGGTCAAAACTTGGCTAAAATTAAGGTTAACGGTGTTGTTCAATATCCTGAGTTCCGCTTTGGTCAAAATCCTGATTCATTCTACGGCATGAAATCAGATATCAACAAGAATCTTACTGTCACTGGTGGTACTGCTGAAACAGACCACGCTATTGTAGGGGATTTCCAAAACCGCTTCAAATGGGGTTATGCTGAAAATATCCCGATGGAAATCATTGAATTCGGTGATCCTGATGGTGCTGGTCGGGACCTTAAAGCCTACAATGAAATCTGTTTGCGTGCGGAAGCCTTTATCGGTTGGGGTATCCTTGATGAAGATGCCTTCGCTCGTGTGAAAGCGTAAGTTTTATGGCTTTATACCGTGATACGAAAACGGGCGTGATTATCTCCGCTGAGAGTGTTCTTGGCGGAGATTGGGTGCCTGTGGAAGATACGGCACCAAGCGGAGGAGATATGACCGTAGCGGAATTGAAGTCTAGTTTGGATGAATTGGGCATTGATTACGATAAAAGTCTGAAAAAATCCGATTTGGTAGCCTTGTACGAGGAAAACAAGGGTTAAGCTATGGGAAATTTTGCAAAGATTGAAGACTTGGAATTGTTGTGGCGCTCGTTGAAATTTGATGAGCGTGCAAGGGCTGAGGCTCTATTGGAAGTTGTATCTAATTCTTTGCGAGTTGAAGCTGAAAAAGTCGGTAAAGACCTTGACGATATGGTGGCGGAAAGCGTGTCATTCGCTAGTGTTGCCAAGTCTGTCACGGTCGATATCGTGGCACGGACCTTAATGACCTCAACGGACCATGAACCGATGACTCAGGTATCTGAGAGTGCTTTGGGTTATTCGTTTAGTGGCTCTTACCTTGTTCCTGGAGGCGGTCTCTTTATCAAAGACACCGAACTTAAAAGGCTTGGTTTGAAGAAAAAACAACGATATGGAGCGATTGAAATTTATGACCTACCTAAAAGGAATCCCTGTCATTTTAGTGGACAAGGTAGAAACTGGTAACGATGATTTCGGTCATCCAATCTATCGTGATGTTGAGATTGAGGTTCAAAATGTATTGGTAGCGCCAACTTCATCAGAGGACGTCATCAATCAAATGAACTTGACTGGGAAAAAGGCGGAATATACACTTGGTATTCCTAAAGGGGATACTAATAAGTGGGAAAATCGTGAGGTAAAGTTTTTTGGTCGAAAATGGCGGACAATCGGCCTTCCTCAAGAGGGGATTGAGTCAATGATTCCATTGTCTTGGAATAGAAAGGTAATGGTCGAAGTTTATGAGTGATATGAAATTCCAATTAAACCCAGCTGGCGTGTCTGCTTTGCTACGTTCTTCCGAAATGCAGGGCATTTTGAGAGAAAAGGGGCAAGGGATTGCAAGCCGAGCTGGTGAGGGGTTTGAATTGACCGTATCGCCAGGGCAGAAGCGTGCCAATGCAAAGATTAGTACGACTGACATCAAGAGCATGGTCAGAAATAAAAAACATAATATTTTACTGAAGGCTATGAGATGATCGAATTAGTTATAAAGAAATTTTTGGACGGACAGTTAGATGTTCCGTCTTTTTTTGAGCATAAACCGAAAATGCCTGAAAGTTATGTCATTTTAGAAAAGACTGGAAGCGGTGGAAGCGACTACGTTCATTCCGCCACATTCGCTTTTCAAAGTTATGCACCATCACTCGAAAAGGCTGCTGAGCTGAATGAGAAAGTCAAGAAAGTAGTTGAGAATCTCATTACAGTCAACGAAGTCAGCGGTGTGCATCACAATAGTGACTACAACTTTACAGACACGGAAACGAAGCAATATCGCTATCAAGCGGTATATGACATTAATTATTTTTAAAAAGGAGGTGTAGTTTTGGCGCCAGAATTAGAAGCACCAGAAGTAAGAACACCAAATGCAGAATCAACAGGAGGAAAGAATATGACGACTGCATCAGCATCAAATGTAACGGCTGCTAAGCCTAAAATTGGAGGAGCAGTATCTACTGCACCAACTGGAACAAATCTACCACTAAATGCCAAAACAGTATTGGATGCTGCATTTAAAACGCTAGGTTACATTTCAGAAGATGGGGTGACCAATGAGAACTCGCCAGAAAGCGAAGTAGTTAAAGCGTGGGGCGGACAAACAGTCTTGTCTTCTCAAACTGAAAAAAAAGACACCTTCAAATACAAATTGATTGAAGGTCTGAACGTTGAAGTCTTGAAAGAAGTGTATGGGCCAGATAACGTTTCAGGAACGCTTGAAACAGGTATCACTGTCAAAGCTAACGGTAAAGAATTGCCAGAACATAGCTTGGTTATTGATACATTGTTGAAAAACGGCTATGCAAAACGTGTTGTGATTCCTCGTGGTAAGGTGAGTGAAATTGGCGAAATCAGCTATAAAGACGGCGAACCTATCGGCTATGAATTGACGATCACTGCATTACCAGACAATAGTGAGAACACTCACTACGAATACATTCAAGGAGCGTAAAATAGATGAGTAAAACATTCAAAGGGGAAACGAAGTCAGGTTTTAAATTCGAAATTTCTGAGCGTCGTTTAAATAACTATGAATTGTTGGAATTGATTGGTGAAGTTGACGAAGGACAAGGTCAAGTCTTTCCTAAAGTTGTAAAACTTTTATTCGGAGATGAGCAAGCCAAGGCTTTTAAAGACCATCTAAGAGAAGAAGATGGCATCGTGCCAAATGATAAAATGGCAGATGAAATCAAGAGTGTTTTTGAATCAGTTAACGGCTTAAAAAAATCCTAGTCCTCGCTCAGATGATTAATTTGGACGAAGATGCCCTTGTCTGTGACTTGGCGGAAACCTACCAGATATACGACTACAAACAGCTACCTTTAAATCAGGTGGCTGTTTTTGCGTATGGTTTGCGCGACGATTCACGGATAAAGCAGATCATGTCTGACCAAATCGTCCCTCTTGAAACGACGTTACTTGCAAATATCGTAGACAGACTGTCTCTTTCTTTGTGGTTGCAAACCAAGGATGGCCAAAAGGGTGTTAATCGCCCGACATCAATCGCTGAATTGCTAACAAAAAATCACAAAGAAGAGAGTGACGAAAGGGATTATCTCGTCTTTGAATCTGGTGAGGACTTTGAAAACTATCGCAAGGTTTTACTTGCGAAAACAGGAGGTGAGGAATAGTGGCGACCGAATTAGGAAAAGCCTATGTACAAATCATTCCATCCGCTAAAGGCATTAGTGGCATGATTCAAAAGGAAATGGGTGGTGAAGTTGCCTCAGCTGGCGTTAGCGCAGGTGAATCCCTCGGATCTAAAATGATGGGCGCTGTTTCAGGAGTTATTGCTGCTGCTGGAATTGGTCAGGCAATCGGAGCATCAATAAATGAAGGTGCTGCTCTTCAACAATCGCTTGGTGGTATCGAAACCCTATTTAAAGGCTCAGCCGATAAAGTCAAAGGCTTTGCGAACGAGGCCTACAAAACAACAGGTCTATCAGCCAATGCCTATATGGAAAATGTTACAGGCTTCTCAGCTAGCTTGTTGCAGTCGCTAGGTGGAGATACAGATAAGGCAGCAGAAACAGCTAACATGGCTATGATTGATATGTCAGACAATGCTAATAAGATGGGGACATCTATGGAAAGCATCCAGCTGGCTTATCAAGGCTTCGCCAAGCAAAACTACACCATGCTCGACAACTTAAAACTCGGTTACGGTGGTACGAAACAAGAAATGCAACGGCTTTTGTCCGACGCAGAAAAACTGACAGGCGTTAAGTATGACATGAATAACTTGTCAGACGTTTATAGTGCCATCCACGCCATTCAAGAGAATTTAGATATCACTGGTACTACAGCGCGAGAGGCAGCAACAACTTTCACCGGATCATTTGAATCCATGAAGGCAGCTGCTCAAAATGTGCTTGGGAAGTTATCTTTGGGTGAGGATATCCAGCCTGCTTTACAAGCCTTAATGGAAACGACATCCACATTTCTCTTTGGAAATCTAATTCCGATGATTGGAAATATTTTGAAGCAAATTCCTAACCTTATTTTAGGAGGAATCAAGGGTGTTTTCAGTGGAATCTTTGGCGAAGGTCTAGGAAGTATCATGGGTGGTATCGTTACCGCTCTTGGTTCTGCATTTTTAGCTTTTAAAGCATTTTCGGCAGTCTCGGGATTGCTATCTGGAATACCTGCTGTCTTAACGACAATTAAAACAGCAGTCACGGGTCTATTTACTGCTATGAGTGCCAATCCAATCGGAATTGCAATCGCTGCGATTGCTGCATTAACTGCAGGCTTGGTTTATTTCTTCACTCAAACTGAGATGGGGAGACAAATCTGGCAAGGCTTCATGGATTGGTTCTCTGGTGTGTGGCAGTCTGTCGCACCAGTCTTGACCGAAGTTTGGAATGGTATTGTTGAAACAGCAACAACCGTCTGGAACAATATGATGGCTGTTGTTGCTCCGATTATCCAAGCAGTTGTTGATTTTATTAGGTCTGTTTGGGACGGTATTTCACTATGGTGGACTGAAAATCAAGGTTTGATTCAACAAACGTTCACAACGGTTTGGAACGCAATCCAGACAGTTATTCAGACGGTTATGCCGATTATTCAGTCCATTATTGAAACCGCAATGAATATCCTTGCTCCTTTCATTGAAGCGACGTGGAACAATATCTGCACGGTAGTAACAACAGTTTGGGAATTGATTAAGATTGCTATTCAGACGGCTATGGATGTTATCAGTGGCGTCATAAAAGCAGTCATGGCTATCATCAATGGTGACTGGGGCACAGCTTGGAATGCTATAAAGGGTGTTGGTGAGGCCATCTGGAAAGGGTTGTCTGCTGCAGGTAAGGCTATCTTTGATGGCTTTGCTCAGATATTATCTAACATCTGGAACACTATCAAATCTGTCGCAAGCAGTGCTTGGGAAGGGTTGAAATCAACTGTCTTAGGTCTGATTGATGGACTTGTCCAAGGCGCTCAGCGAGCATGGGAAAGTATGAAGCAAGGTGTTAGTGACCTTGTAAGTAATGTTACGAGTATCTTTGATGGCATTCGAAACATTGACCTATGGGAAGCAGGTAAGGCTATCCTTGATGGATTCCTAGGCGGTTTGAAATCTGCATGGGACTCGGTAACTGACTTCGTTGGTGGTATTGCTGGTTGGATTGCTGACCACAAAGGTCCAATTGAGTATGACCGCAAACTCTTGATTCCTGCTGGTAATGCGATTATGCAAGGTTTGGATAGAGGGTTGCAAGACCGTTTCAAAGGTGTTAAGAAATCTGTCAGTGGAATGGCTGGTGAAATCTCAAACGCATTTTCAAACGATGATTTTGGTTTGAGTGGAACACCGACTATTGCCAAGAATCTTGAAGCAAGCTTGTCTATGCCAAGTGCTCAAATCGAGGCAAAAGATAGTCAAACCGTGTCTGAGATAGCGATTCTGAGAGCAAGTATGGAGAAGATCCTTACTGCTATCCTTGAAAAGCCGTCAGATACTTACCTGGACGCTGATAAAATTTCAATGAGCGTCTACCAACGCCAAGGTGCTATCTATGCTAGGGAGGGAATTTAATGGAATACATGATTATCAATGGTTTCGATACTTCAACCATTCCTAAATGTGTGGTGACCGACTTTGGCGAGGTAGAGGCTGCTAAACCTAAAGTTTCAGAAACAGCTACCCTGTTTGGGGTTAATGGGAATTACCGTGTCTTGGATGGTGCTTATGAGAGTTATGAACGAACATTTGCATTTTACCTTCCAAGGACGGTAGATCCGTCTAAAATCGTTGAGAGATTCCAACCAAATGACAATACGCTAGAATTTAGCTATCAGCTAGGCTCTTTATTTTATGCTGACTTCGTCAGTGCCAAATACAAACCTCAAGGTATGCACGGCTGGAAGCTTGAAATTAAGTTGAGTATGCAACCTTTCCGCTATCAGAAAAGTGTTGTTCCTCTTGTCTTTACCGCCAGTGGCAATATCAACAATCCAGGCTCTATTTATAGCGAGCCTGTGATTGAGATTGAAGGGGACGGTGATATCTCTTTGACAATCGGACGGACAATCATGCACTTGACTATTAGACGAAAAGTGACCATTGATTGTAGGCATAAGAAACAAAATATCTACAATGCAGATGGTGCGGTTCAAAATACTCTACGAAAACGTGGAGGTTTCTTTGAATTGGCAGTTGGTAATAACGGTCTGGTCTTCACTGGCGCGGTTCGTAAAGTCACGGTTCGGCCAAATTGGAGGTATATCTTATGATTTATCTTACAGAGGGCAACACGCCTTTAAATGAGGCTTACAACGATGAAATTGTTCAGGAGCGAAACAATACCTATCAACTGACCTTTCGTTTTCCTACATCGGATCCCAAGTGGGAATTGCTGAAAGAGGAAACTTTCTTGACTGCAGATGACCTGCATGGCGAGCAGGATTTTTATATTTTTGAGGTTGAAAAACAGCAAGGATATATCCAAGTCTATGCTAATCAGGTTATCAGCTTGTTAAATAACTACATCGTCAGCTCTATCGATGTTGACCGTGTCAGTGGTACAAGGGCACTGAGCGCATTAGCTGGTAGCATTACCAGAGCCAATCCTTTTTCATTCTTTTCGGACATTGATGATAGGCATACGCTTAACATCAAGGATAAGAATGCTATGGAGGTCTTGGCCAAAGACAAGCACTCTATCCTTGGTCAATGGGGCGGAGATATGGTGCGGAATGGCTACAACTTACGCTTGTTAAAAAATGGCGGTTCAGAGAATGAATCGCTTTTTATGTACAAGAAGAACCTGTCTAGCTACCAGCATAAGACCTCAACGAAATCGCTGAAAACTCGGATAACCTTTAAAACAACCGTTAAAGGCGAGGGAGAAAAGGCGCCTGACGTTGATTACGTAGTGGTGATTGATAGTCCCTTGCTTGGGAAATATAGCCAAATCTATGAAGCAGTTGTTGAGGTCAATGACCAGAACGTCAAAGACCAAGCTAGCTTGATTGAATACGGTAAGCAGTATTTTCGGACAAGTATGTGTGACATGCTGGAAGATAATCTTGAAATCTCGGTTGTCGGCCAGAGTGATGTTGCAGTTCGGATGTTCGATGTGGTCAGCATCTACCATGAATGGTATGGTCTTGATGTTCGTAAAAAAATTACGAAATATACCTATTCACCAATGGCAAAACGCCTGAAATCAATTGGTTTTGGGACATTCCAATCTAGTCTTGCGAATGCGATAGGTGGGATTGTAAATGATGCCGTTTTGAATGAAAGCCGAAATCTGCATAAGATTTTTGAAGAACGTTTGAAAAAGGAAATCGCAAACGCTGATCGTGCTTTTGATGCTGAGTTTGCCAAGCGTGAGAAAGCTATCACGGATGCCATCGAGCAGTACAAGGCTAAAGCTGAAGAAATGGGCGCTAAAATCCATGAAGAAATGGAGAAAGAGCGTCCTGAGTTCGTGAAGCGGATTCGTGAGGAGCTGATGAGTGGTGCGGACTCAATCGCTGAACTGAGTAAGAAGCTAGAACAGGTCAGTGAAACCGCAAGGGTTAACGCTAGCCTGATTGGTGGTGACGGAAATACCCAGTACAATAAGAACCGCTTGAATGGTGGCACGGCTAAAAAAATTAGTTATGGAACGGATTTTGTGGAGGTCGGCCACAATGGAGAGGGCTTTGAACTTGGTAAGAAGTACGTCATCAGTTGGTCAGCAACCTGTACGCCTTACGGCAAGACAGATGTGACTATGGTAGTGAACAAGAATCCGTTTTATGGTGGACACGTTCATCTTGCGCCTGCTAATACAGTCATGCCAGCGATTGATAAAGACCTTGTCCAAAAAGAGGAGCAGGTCTTAGCAGTCTACTACGGTGCCTATCGTCTGACATTCTCAGGCGACTGGTATCAGAATGTAGAGCAGTCTGTGACAATTGATGATCAGACAAGACGGATTGAACTAGCTCCTGTTTACAAGACGGTTGCGGACGGGCAAAATGCAAGATATGACGGAAGTTGGAACCAAAACCCAACTTTTATTTTTGATGGAGGAAGAACATGACAGAGACAATCCCAGTAAGGGTTCAACACAAGCGAATGTCAGCACGAGACTGGGTGAGTAGCCCCCTAGTCTTGCTCGATGGTGAGTTAGGTATAGAGAGTGACACTGGTAAGGTCAAGGTCGGAAATGGCCGTGACCGATTTTCAGCCTTGCAATATTTGACAGGGCCGAAGGGAGACCGTGGAGAGCGTGGAGAACAAGGGCCCCGTGGGGCAGATGGTGTTGTGCGGTTTGAAGGTTCGGCTGCAGAGCGTGCTTTAGAGCAGTATGCCAAAAAGTCTGAAACGCCAGTTTATCGCATTGCTAAAGGTGATATCTATGGTGCAAACATTGGCTCAGTCGCGACAGTAAAAACAACCGATATCATGAACCCCGACGGTATCAAGGTAGGGGATATTGTTGAAGACCTTTGGACGAATAACAGTACTGTAGATTATGAATTTTGGAAGGTGACGGCTGTTAACGGCACTAATATCAATGTTCAAAAAATCGGTAAGAGAACATTTGTGATTTCTTATAACGACACAGACGTTAAGCGTCGTATCACAGCACTTGAAGCTAGACCTGACTTTAACTCTTTGACGGAATCCCAACGAAATAGCTTGCGAGGCCCAGTTGGACCAGCAGGTCCCAGAGGTGCAGATGGAGCAACGGGTCCCAGAGGTGCAGATGGAGCTAGAGGAGCAGACGGAGCACCTGGTCAAAACATCATCAATCAAAACGGCGGACAAGCGCTGAAATATTGGGCTGGAACAAGGTCCCAATATGACGCAATTTCTAACAAAGATGCTAATACCATCTACGATATTTATCGCTAACAGGAGGTAATATGGCACGAGAAGGAATTTACGTGGGCTCTAAAGAAATTATTCAGCGTTATGTCGGTACAAGGCTGGTTTGGGAGAAAGTCACAATCCAGTTTGACGAAATTTTAAGATTCACTTCAAATCGCTTTGGGTCATTTTGGCGTTTTGGCTCTACAGAAAGAGCCTTCATCGACTTAGGGATATCCGAACGTCGTCCGTATGGTTTGGATGGAATAGAGGATTGTAATGTGGTGAAACTTCAAAATTCTAACAAAATCTTTGAAGTTAGGGTAGTAATAAGTCAACGAGATACTGGCTATTCAACAAGTTACCAAAGACGATACAACTACCAATTGTTTGTCATTTTTAAAAATACGGATGAGGTGCAGGATTTCATCTCCAATAAGTACAACGAAACCTATATTTTCGGCAGAAAAAGAGGAGGCTAGCATATGGATATTACCATTCAAAACGTTCGTTCGCCTGCTTTGGAGCATAACGGACGGTATTACAAGGTATTTCAGCCACGGACACGAGATGAACTGCTGAAGCTTCATCACATGGGCTGTGTGGGTGATACGGTGCTGACAGATATCCAGTTGGAGCAGGGAGATTTCCCGACTAACTTTGTGGAACCTACTGTCACGCAACGCACCTTGTCAGGTCTCTTCAAGGATATGCGTTCTATTGAACTGGAATTAAGAGACCCAAACAGTACTCTCTGGGGCAAAATCCAGCAGAATAATCAAGGGGCGCTGACCCAGTTCTTTGATACGAATGTCAAGAGTGCCATTGCTCAGACTGCTAAAGAAATCAGGCAGGAAGTGCGAGATGCTGCTAACAGTGCAAGGGTACAAGTGACGCCTGAAGGGGTGACCATCGGCTCTACTACCTTGACGGGTGAGCAGTTAGCCTCTACCATTTCCGCGAGTCCGAGAGGTGTTGACATCATTGCCCCGAAAGTCAGAGTAAAATCGGACATGATCGTGGATGGCGCGGTCACTGCTGGGAAGTTAGCAGCTGGCTCCGTTACTGCTGACCATATCCAAGCTGGTGCCATCACAGGCGATAAAATCAGCGTAGATGATGCCTTAATCAAGAATCTGACTGCTAGAGATGCCTTGATTGACAAGTTGACCTCAAAGGAAATTTTCGCAACTAAGATTGAATCTGTCGTGTCTAGTTCAACCTTCCTTGAAGCCTATCAAGGTAAAATCGGTGGCTTCACGCTTGGACAATTCGACCAAGGTGGCGGACACTGGATTTCTGGAGTTAACAAATTCTCGGTTGGTATGGGTAATGGAGAGGGCTATGGAAACAAAACAGCTTTCTGGGCGAATTGGGGCAATAACTGGAACCAAGCAGGGCCAAACTCTTGGCATGTGGACACAGATGGGCAAATGTATTGTAAGAATGATGTGCATTTCTACGCAGAAACCAATTTCACAGGCGAGAGTACCACGAATTTTTATGGAGCAGTAAAATTCACTCAGTCACCCGTATTCGCTGGAAACATCAATATGGGAAATAGCAATATCTTCGGTAATGGCTATAACCCAGCTGGAGGTGTCAATAAGGTTGTTTGGTGGAGTGAACTTGAAACAGTCGCTTTCCGAAAACATACTGACATAGATGCAATTAAGAAACGTCTAAATAAAATTGAAGGTCAGCTAGGAATTAGCAATAGTTAGAAATGGAGAACATACATGGATAATCACACAATCGACAAACTAGTAGCTGAGTCGCTTGTCAACCGCTTGGCTGAGGGCGAATTGAATCGTGCGCATTTAGAGGCACGCTATACGCTGACTTTGGCTGAATTACGGGGCTTTAAAGCCGTGATGGAATATGAACCAGCACTTAAAGAACTATTTGAAGAAACGCAAGCAAAAATGAAAGGAACTAACAAATGACTTACAAATTAACAGGAAGCCCTACTTTGAAGGGGGAAAAGAACGTCACTATCGTAACGATTGAGAAAGAAGAACCTGGACGCTACAGCTATGAGCGTGTTGAATTGCCAGGCAACCGCACGAATGATAATGAAGAAGTGCTGATTCAAGCAGTTTTGGACTTTATTAGAACGGAGCTTGATCCGACAAATGCCATTGTGCAAGCACAAGCGAAATTAGAGCAGACTTTGGCTAAATTGGAACAGGCTGAGCAGAAAGTGGCTCAAGCTCAAGCCAATCTTGAACAAACCCAAGAGAAATTGAGCCAAGCAGAAGCGAAGCAAAATAACCTTGAAGCACTCGCAAATCGCATTAACAAAGTAGTGCGAGTGATGGCTCAAGATTCCATCATGGGTGAGAAAGTTTCTTACGGTACGACCTACAAAGAAATGGTTGAACTCTTCCCACTTGCTGAAGTCGGTAAAGTTTACGAACCTGGTGCAATCTTTGCGGTTGAAGACCCAAGTCACGCTGAAATTAATGGAGAAGGTAAACGCATCCTGATTCAAACTAATCAGTCGTTTACTTATCAAGGAGAAACCCTTGCTCAACTTGAAGGTACACCTTACCAGAATGGCGTTCTAGCAACTTGGAAGTTTAACGCACCAAAAGCAACAATTGTACAGTAGAGGTATTTTATGGCAGAATTTGAACGTTTAATTGTCCAAATTTTCCTCTCTCTGATTCCTGTTGTCGGACTTTATTTCTCAATGAAAGACCGAGCGACCAAGCAAGAGAATCGTCTCACAGTTTTAGAGAAAGATATCGAGAATTTGCATGAATTCAAGATGTCTGCCAATAAACGACTAGATAATCATGATGAACAAAACAAGGCTATCTTAGTCCTTGCAGAACAGGTTAAGTCGTTAGGCGAGGACGTCAGGGAGTTGAAAACGCTGATTCAAAGCAAAAGCTAAGAAAGGGGTGCAGAATGGTCTGTAATCTCAATACGACCAATCTTGCTCAAGTGGATGGTGGTTACCTCATCAAACAGGGTGATGTGGCTTCTACCTTTGGATTTGTCCTTCTAGACGAAGATTATCGAGCCGTCCCCTCCCTTGATGGGGAGGTGGCGGTCGTTAGTCTGACCATGGGCAAGCACCAGTGGAAGAAGAAGGTAGCTGTCACGAACTCAAGCGTGAATTTTAATCTGGATACTATCTTGCCAATCGGAAAATACCGCTTAGAGATTAGCGCTGGTGGATATATTTTCCCAAGTGACAAAGAAACCCACATCAAGATAGTGGCTTCAGATAAAGAATTGGTCACAGAAGAAGTCCATGCTTTAAAAGAGCTGGATATCGCAGAAGAAGTAAAAAAACAACTTGCAGAAAGAACTGTAGGTAGTGATGGTACAGTGAGTCCGGAAATTCCGGACTTATTATTCTATTATAATTTAGGAAAGGTGTAGAAATATGGACACAACGAAATTAACGGCATTCGCGCAAGCGGTTGGGGTTGACATCAAGGAATTGAAGCAACTGCTTAATGGCAAGATTGACAATGCGACAGTAACACAACTGATTGAGCAAGCTAAAACTGCAGTCAAAAATGACATTTTGGGAGAAGGTGTATCAGAGGATTTGAATACCCTTAAAGAAATTGCTGAGAAGATTGCAAGTATGAGCGGAAGCACTGAAGGAGCAGTTGTACAAAAAATCTCAGATTTAGGTACACGTATTGACGCTTTTGCCAATCTTGATTTGGTAACCGTATATAATGCAGCGAAAGCGTGATTGATATGAATAACCTTGAAAGTCTAGCAACGGAAATCGGTAAGGATATCAAGGATATCAAGACACGTTACGCAACTAAAGAAGAAATGCATGAAGTGGCTGAAGTTGACTACTCTCAGATTGTCACGCATGAGGAACTAGAGGCCAAGCATTATCTGACCGAAAACCAAACGCTTAGCTTGGAAGGCAATCGTCTAAGTCTGACGAATGGTGGTTCTGTTATTCTTCCAACCGTTCTAAGAAGCGCAGAATATCGAATTTCAAAATCTGACATCGTTGGAGACGAAGTCGGTGCTACCGCAACAATACCAATCGACTCTTTGATGAATCCGATAGGTATCAAGGTTGGAGATGTAATTCAAAGCTTCAATAGTAATTCTGAAGGAGCGGATGAAAGCTATTGGTTTGTAACTGGCATCAGTGCCAAAGGTATCGCTGTGCGCAAGATTGGCTCAAGACACTTATACTCAGCATACAATGATGCTGAGCTGAAACAAAAGGTTTCAGCTTTAGAGAAGAGACCCGAACCACAACCCCCTCATCTCACATTAACAGGAAATACCCTCGGCATCGCTGGGGGTAATAATGTCACTCTACCGCTACCTGAGAACGTAGGTCATGAAATCCGTGGTACAGGCTCTCCAGAAGGTCGTATCACAGCTGAAATCGGAACAACCTATGTGGATGTCAACGTGACGAACGGTGCTCTGAAATGGATTAAAGAGAGCGGAAATGGTAACACAGGTTGGAGGGTTCTAATTGGTGATACAGGTTGGAGAACACTTAATTCAGTTTCTAAATTGGTAGCAAATGGTAAAACATCGTTCATTAAGATACGAAGAGTTAACAATTTAGTTACCTTTCAATTCGGAGGACTTCAATGGGGTTGGTTTGGAGTAGGAAGACGAAATGGACCTGGATTTGTAAGACATAATAGCAGTGGAGACAAAGGGGCTAAAGTCACTTATCCTAACGGTATTCCCGAAGGTTTTAGAAGCGAAAATTCACTTGTAGGACCAACTTATGACGATAAGGGTAGACCTTATGGAATTTGGTACTTAGGCGGTAAATCTGACTTAAATTTTATTCAATTCACATTTAACGAAGACATCCCAACTGACCGAGATATTGGAGATATCCGTGTAAGTGCTATCTCATACTTGACAGATGAGCCTTGGCCTACACAATTACCATAAAAGAAAGGAAATTTAACAATGTCACAATTTAATGAGTTGATTATCGCTTTTGCTACAGGATTCTTAGCTGTAGCAGTAGGCAATATTGTAAAAGCAGTGAAAGAGTATCTTTTGCAAAAAGGCGGAGAGAAAGCTGTAAAAATCGCTGAAATCCTAGCTAAAAATGCAGTACATGCAGTAGAGCAGGTAGCAACTGAAACAGGCTACAAAGGCGATGAAAAGCTAGAGCAGGCTAAAGTCTACATGATCTCAGAGCTTAAAAAATACAATGTCAGCATGACGGATAAAGATCTTGAAGTGTTTGTTGAGTCAGCAGTGAAGCAGATGAATGACGCATGGAAAGGGGAGTAATGATGGTAGAAATCATTAACCATACAATTTTTAATGGGATTTCAGGCTCCCGACCAACTGAGCGACCAAAATATTACGTCTTGCATAACGATGCAGGCTCAAAAAACGCAAAGGCCTACATCGAATGGCTCCAGTCACGATATGACAATGGTCAGTCTGAACTTGGTTTCGCACATTACTACATCACAAGAGATGCAATTGTGCGAGTCGAAGACACATACAACGGTTCGTGGTCTGCTGCTAACTACGATGCTAACATGAACTCTCTTAGCTATGAAGTATGCCAGCAGTTAAGCGCATCAGATGCCGAGTTTATCGAAAATGAAAACATGGTATTGCGCCAAATGGCCGAAGACATGACCTACTACGGTGATACTCCGAACTATTCAAATATCAAGTTCCACAATGAATTTTCTAGCACATCATGCCCCGCTCGTTCCCTTGAATTGCACGGTGGCTACAATGACAGCTTGCGTGACTATGTGATAGCTAAAATCAAGCATTATCAATCCCTTGGTTCAACTGTTCAAGAAATGCTTGGTGGCGATGATGTTCAGGAAGATTGGAAGAAAAATGCTACTGGCTGGTGGCATGTTAACTCGGATGGTTCTTATCCTGCTAATAGCTGGCAGAAGATTGACGATGTCTGGTATTACTTTGATGGTAACGGATACATGAAGTCTAACTCATGGCACAAGCACACAGACGGCTACTGGTACTACTTGCTCCCAAGTGGAGCCATGGCTACTGGTTGGGCACTCATTGCTAACAAGTGGTACTACTTCAAAGAAACTGGAGCCATGGCCACTGGATGGGTCAAATATAAAGACCACTGGTACTACCTCGATGCCAAGGATGGCGACATGAAATCCAAGCAGTTCATTAAGTCAGCAGATGGTTCTGGTTGGTACTACCTTAAATCAGATGGCAGCATGGCAGACAAGCCAGAGTTCACGGTAGAACCAGAAGGCTTGATTACGACTAAATAATTTTAAAAAATAAATAGAAAGGAAACTTTCTAAAATGTTCTTTCACCGCAGGCTCAGGCTTGCGGTTTTTTTGTTTTCTCTGAAAGTACTTTCAGAATGAAAAAACTTTAAATTTCTTTGTTAAAATACTTGACTACCGCATTATAATGCGGTATAATAAATAATGTAAGGAGGTGATACAAATGGACAATCTAGACGAGTGGCTGGCAAGGGTCACAGTTGCAATAGGGATTGCAGTAGCAATCTCAAAAGAGAGTCGCTCTTGGTACAAGGTACTAAAAGAGCAAAATAAAAAAGCGAAAATCGCTCCCAAGTTTACCAGACGCAGGAAGAGATAATCGCTAAAGGGTAAGAGAGCGAAAGCTCTCCTTGCCTTTCATTGTATAAGAAAGTGAGAGAAAAATCAAGATGAAAATTATTTTATTTGTAGCAATTTTAGCGATCGCTATTGCTTGGTATTCAGGAGATAATAAAAAATGAGTAAAGCAGATTTTAACAAAATTCAAAAATTACTACAGACTGTGACAGCTTATAGAATTTCTAAAGCTACTGGAATTGGTGACACTACAATCAGCAGGTGGGTCACAGGTAAAACACCAATCGGAAAAATGAGTTTAGAAAATGCTATCAAATTAACAAATTATGCAGAGGAGCTAGAAATGGAAAACGCAAAACAATTACTTGAAGAATAAGGAGGGAGAATTATTGTCAAAAATAAAAACAGTGAAATTAGTCACTGATCCATTTGTAAACTATTAGAATTAAATTGAAACCTTCTCAACTATACGGGCAAAAGTGAATACGATGATGAATACGATTTAAAAAAATGATAGAAATTAATGGAAATGGTTTAAAAGGAAAGTAAGTAAAAACTCAACTATCAACAAGCAACGGAAAGCACTTGTAAACACAAATTCTTTATACCATAGTTCGTGACAGTTCCAGCTTTTTTTGATAAAATCATACAGTATGC